>CAZUEI010000028.1:0-12814 GCA_964618985.1 uncultured Chloracidobacterium sp. | reverse complement strand
CGCGCGGATGTAGATGTTTTGTCCGGTTGGCAGGTTCAACCCCGTTAATGTCCAGTTTCCTCCCGCGGGTGCGCCGCTGCCCAAAGGAGTGTAGTTCACATTGTCGGTCGAGGACTCAAAGGTAACGCGCGCGAGTCGTGGGCTAGAGCCGCCGCGTGTCCATGTAACACTCGTTTGCGTCACGGCAAGATCTTGCAACGCGGCAGTGTCATTATTCAAACGAGCAAAATAATTGCGTGACTGGCTGCCGATACTCGTGAAAGGGCCACCCGCCAAAATCTTGCCATCCGCCTGCGCCGTGATGCTAAAGACACTTAAATTTGCGTTTGGGTCGAACGAATCCACCAAACCGGTCACTGCATCCAAGCGGGCGATGCGGTTGCGTGGCTGTCCGCCGATGTTCGTGAAAACACCGCCCACTAAGATCTTGCCGTCTGCCTGAACCGAAAGTGAAAGAACTCTATTATTCGCATTTGGGTCGAACGAATCAGCCAATCCGGTTGTGGAATCGAGTCTGGCAATATGGTTGCGTGTCTACCCTCCAATAGTGGTGAAATCGCCCCCCGCCAGAACCTTGCCGTCTGTTTGCACTGCTATTGAAGTGACACCAGCATTCCCCCCATCACCGATCAGTCCTTGATTGAAAGAATCTGCCAGACCGGTCACGGGATCGAGGCGGGCGATGCGATTGCGCACCTGACCGCCAATGCTGCTAAAATCACCGCCCACCAGAACCTTGCCGTCCACCTGCACTACGATTGAAAAGACTGTATCGTCAGCGAATGGGTTGAAGGAATCCGCCGCCCCGGTCAGCGGATCGAGCCGGCCGATAAAGCTGCGCGTCTGCCCCCCAATGTTCGAGAAAAGGCCCCCTACCAATATCTTGCCGTCCGCCTGCATCGCAATTGACTCGACAAAACTATTAGCATTCGGATCGAATGTATCAGCCGTTCCGGATAAGCCATCGAGCCGGGCAATATAATTGCGGGGCTGTCCGCCAATGGATGTAAAACTGCCCCCTGCTAAAATCCGTCCGTCCGACAGCACCACCAGTGAATCAACCTGACTATTCGCGTTTGGGTTGAAGGCCATATCGAGGCTTCCATCAGCATTTAGTCGCGCAATATTGTTGCGCGTCACGCCCAAAATCGTGGCAAAAAATCCGCCGATCAGAATCTTGCCATCAGGCTGCATGGCAGTAGCGGTAACATAGCTGCCAACCATACTGAGATCAAGCGTCCGGTCGAGTCGGCCTTCGGTTTCCAGCCGGGCGATATTGTTGCGGGTTACAGTCGCTCCGCCGTTTGGCGAAAGCGCTGAGAAACTACCGCCGGCTAAAATCTTGCCGTCCGCCTGCACCGCAATTACATTGACAGCACCGTTTACGTTCGGGTCGAACGAATCAGCCAATCCGGTCACCGTATCGAGCCGGGCAATTCGGTTGCGCGTCTGTCCGCCGATGCTAGAGAAACCGCCGCCGGCTAGAACCTTGCCGTCCGCCTGCAACGCGATTGAATTGACGTAAGAACCGAAGTTCACGTCACAGGCGGTGTTCGGATTCCACGAATCAGCCAACCCGGTAGTCGCATCGAGTCGGGCTACGCAGTTTCGAGGCTGTCCGCCGATGTTTAAAAAGCTTCCGCCGGCAAGAATCTTGCCGTCCGCCTGCACTGCGATCGAAAGGACAGAATTGTCCGGATCAAAGGCCGGGTTCGGATTCCACGAATCAGCCATTCCCGTAGTGGGATCGAGCCGAGCAATATTGACGCGCGGCTGTCCGCCGATCGTTGTGAAAAATCCGCCCACTAATAGCATTCCATCCGACTGCACCGCAATTGAATGGATGCTGCTGTCCGCGTTCGGGTTCCACGAATCAGCCAGGCCGGTAGTTGCATCCAGCCTGGCGATGCGGTTACGCGCCTGTCCGCCAATAGTGGTGAAGTTACCACCCGCTAAAACCTTGCCGTTCGCCAGCACAGCGAATGAACGGACGGGAGCATTTGCGTTTGGATCAAAGGATAAGTCGGCCGTCCCGTCAACATTCAACCGTGCAATTCGGTTGCGTGTTTGACCGCCGATGCTGTTCGGTCCGTTAAAAATGCCGCCCACCAGGATCTTGCCGTCCGCTTGAAGTACGATCGCAAATACCGCGTTGCTGGCATTCGGGTTAAATGCGGTGTCAAGCGTACCGTCCGGGTTAAGACGGGCAATGCGGTTACGCGTGACCGGCGCACCGCCGTTGGGTGAGAGCGTTGTAAAATCGCCGCCGATAAGGATCCTGCCGTCTGGTTGGACAACAACAACATAAATTGTGCCGTTGGCGTTCGAGTCAAAACCGTCGAGCGCGGATTGCGCTTGGGCCGTGTATGCAGCGGTGAGAGCGATCAGCAAAATAAGCAGCAATCGTTCAATGTGTGTGGCTTTGAAAAGCCGCGGTAGAATGGATGTGCGCAGCATGATCTGATCTCCTCCTCGCAGTTACCTATCTTCATCTCCCGGTGTCGCTGTATTGACCCTCAAATGCCTGGATCCGCGCTATTGACGCACGGCCAGTTTTACAAATGCCACGGCTGGCTGGCCCGCGGGAGCCTTTACCTGGTAAATGGATTGTGGCAGCGATTCTTCGCGTGTCAATCCATTTGTGCCGCACGCTTTTTTGTCGCGTTCGAGCTTGCGTGCCTTTACGCCGCAAGCGGCCTTCGACTCGGCCGTCGAGTATATTCTGTCGGCGGTATCTGTCCTGGTAAACAACTCGACCTGAGCACCGAGTTCCAGATCCCTGAGTTCATCGCTGTCGCGGACATTGCCGTCCTTGTCGAGCTTTATGATCGTTAAAGGTTTTGCCGCAATGATGATGGTCATTATCTCGCCGGTATAGTTGTCCTTTTTTGGATTTAATCTCAAATAAGCCACATCTTCGCGCTGATCGGGAAAATCAAACAGCATTCCGGGCCGCACAGAATTGTCATCGTCCGGCTCTGTTGGAAAGATCGGATATGGTGTGCCAAAAGTGCCGTCCGAATAGGTTTCGCGGCCAATGACGTATAGAAAGCCGGGTACGGACGATTCGACCGCAAAACGCAGCGGGTCGCGCGGCGCAAAAACGGCGTCCGGGCTGACGCGCTCGGCTAGCCAGCGTACACGCTCGTCGTTGCCGTCATCGACACTGAAAAAATATCCGTTTTCGCCCTCGGCGGGAGGCCGCAGTTTCCATACGGTTACACCGATCTCGGTGATCACCGGTTTGGCTTTTTGGGGCCGCGGTTTTACAGTGGGCGGCTTTCGCTTAATAGGATTCCTGTCCGAACGGATCGATCTGTAAGACAGCGGTTTTGGTTTCGGCGTCTTGGCTTTTGCAGCCGGACGTTCTTTCACAAAATCCTCTGAAGTGATCGACCGCGAACGCTGGCCATCCTGGGCTGTTACCATAATTGCAGCAGTCACGACAGTCATGCAGATCGACGTCAGTTTTACTATGAGACCTGTTTCGTGTTGAATCATCATCAGTTTCTCCTTAACTTTCATTAACTCTTAAGCCCTATGGCCGCGCGACGACAAGCGGACGCGCCTCGGCTTCGCGGCGGTAAAATACCCGTGGGCGCTGCGGAATGCGGTCGGAGCCTTGTCCCCCGGCTTTTTTCTTGTCCCGCTCAAGCTGTCTTTTCTTATTCTTATCTTTATCGAGCTCTTCCTGGTCGATCTGCGGCACCCGCTCGGTCGCGTAATCGAGCCATTCGCGGAGAAGCACCTGGCCGTCGTTCGGCACGCTGTCGGCCACATTTGTCTTTAGGCCTTCCTCGACAAGTGCATATGTCAGATAGCCATGCCCGAGACGCTCATTTTCGATCGCATTTTGCTGGCTCTGGGCGGCGGTGAGAATATACATTCCTTTTTCGTATGCCAACTGCGCGAGGCCCTTGCTATTCATGGGCCCGCGCCGCTTCTCCTCAGTTTCCAATGCCTGGCCGGAATTACAAGCATCGAGCACGAGCAGAATATGCCCGGCATCGATGTCCTCAACCGATCTATATATCTCCTCGTCGGAGATGCCATGCTCAAGTATCGTCTGCAGATCGGCGGCGGTCGCCTGGTCACGGCTGCCGAGATATCCGAGATCGTGCGGTATAAGATAAAAACGATTTTGTTTCGCTATGCCGTGTCCGGCAAAAAATATCGTTAACCAGTCCTCGGGCTGAATTTTGGCTGCAACATCGGCAATGGCCTTTAATATGTTTACTTTGGTCGCGAATTGATTCTGGAGCACGATCGTTTCGACGCGACCTGCGTTATCGATCCTTGCCTGCTGACGTTTTAGTTCGCCGGCAAAATCAACTGCGTCAGCGACGGCAAGATTGAGATTGTATTCCGAATTCGCATAATCGTTTATGCCTACGGCGACAATATAAGAGACCCCCTTTCGCTCGAGCACCGGCGGGCCAACAATCGTGATTGTCGAATCGCGGCTCTTGATATCGTCGGAATTATAAGCGTAGGCTGTCAGCCGATTATTACCGGCGACGATCGGAACATGTGTCTCAAGGGCTGTGGTCCGCTTTCCTTTCAGCACGTCTCCGCGCCAGACTTTTACAAGCGCGCCGTTTCGGAAAAGCCGCACATCCTTTGCGCCAGCCGGTGCGTTTGAAACATCGATTCTCACAAAACGTTCCCGCCCGTTTGCGGGTGCTTCGGGCAGCGGCTCGATCATCGACAATTTCAAAACAGGCTGCCGTCGATCTTTGCCGGAAATATTTACATTGGCCGGTAATTTCTTATCATTCAGGAGTTCGGACAGTAATCCGGGCAGCCAAAATTCGCTGAAAAACACTTCAACAGGTTTTACATTAAATGTACTTTTTTCAAACCTCCACGACAGCTGCGCCCATGACGATTGTGTTCCGTCAAAATAACCTTCGGGTGTAGCGACGAGCCAGTCTTCGCTGTTCTTTAATGAGATCAGCGTGGCCAGACGGCTGCTGTTTTCTTTGTTCCAGATAATAATGCTGCCGTCTTCGCTCGCCGACGCGACCCAGCGCTCGTCAGGCAAAAAAGTTGTGGAAAAAACCTTGCCCGCGTGTCCTGACAAGTTGCGAAGTTCGCTTCCATCAAGGGCATTCCACACGCGTACACTTTTGTCCTGGCTTGACGAAACCAGTTGGCTTCCATCCGTGCTAAACGAGAGCGAATAAATTGTCCCCGTGTGTCCCGAGAGGGTTCGGAGCAAATTCCCCGTGTCCGCATCCCAAATTCGAACGCTTTTGTCGACACCGCCTGATGCAATAAATTTTCCGTCCGGGCTAAAAGCAACGGTGTCAATCTCGCCCGACTTTGGTTCGATCGTGCGAACCACCGATCCGTTTGCCGCATCCCAGATCTTTATCGTTGCATCAGAACTCGCGGACGCGATAAATCGCTCGTCATTACTTATCGCAACCGAGATCACTTCACCCGTATGCCCTGCTAAAAAACGCGGTGCGGAGTTCGTTTCGATGTCCCAAATCCCAAGCGTTTTATCGGCGCTGCCCGACACGATCAGATTTCCCTTTGCGCCGACCGCCAGTGTGCTTAACGTGCCGGTGTGTCCCTTTAATAGAGCGAGCGATGTCAGAGTGATCGTGTCCCAAACCCTGATAGTGTTATCGAGGCTGCCCGAAACGATTCGCCGGTTGTCAGGGTGAAATGCGACACAGGTAACCCGCCCCGTATGTCCCTTTAGCGGAGACAAACTTCGGCCTGTTTGGAGGTCCCACAATTTGACCGTGTTATCGAAACTCGCCGAAGCGAGCCAATGGCGGTCGGGGCTGAATGTTACCCCGTAAAATCCAACCGTGTGGTTTTCAAGTGTTGTGCGCGTTTCGCCGCTTTTTGTGTCGGAGACTGTAACCGTTCCGTCGCCGTTTTCGATTGCCACAGACGCTGTATCGAGACTAAACGCCGCGGAAGCCGCCTCGACGGCGGATGAACCAGCCTTGCCCGCCGAGATCAGACTTCCATTGCCGGCCGTGTCCCAAACCCTTACAACTCTTTCTGAGTCAGCCGATATGAGTCGTTCAGTCGAAACGAAATTAAGTGCAATGATCTTACCGCTGTGTCCTGTTAGAACAGTCGGCTTGCCGCCTGCCGTCCTCCACGATCTCACAGTTTTGTCTTCGCTTCCCGACGCCAGGACATCACCGCTGCCGCCAAACCGGAGGATGTTAATTCTGCCGGTATGGCCATTAAAGGTCCGAATCAACTTTCCCTTAACCGTATCCCATATCTTCACCGTATGATCGGCACTGCCCGAGGCCAGCGAACCGCCGTCAGGGCTGAAGGCAAGCGCGGAAACGGCGCCAGTGTGACCGGAAAGCCTGGCCAACTCAGCTCCGGTGGCAACGTCCCGGATAATGATCGTGTTGCCGTGTCTGCCCGATGCCAACCTTTTCGCATCAGGACTAAATGCGACCGCCTCGACAACTCCGTCCTGATCACTAAAATTGCCTAATTGATTTCCGCTTTCGACATCCCAAATGCGAACCGTGCCGTCATTGCCGCCGGATGCCAACAGTTTGCCGTCAGAACTACAGGCCAGTGTTTTAACCGCACCGGAATGTCCGGTCAGCGAGCGTAACTCTCGTCCCGTCTCCAGTTCCCATATCTTGATGGTGTTATCAAAACTTCCCGACGCCGCCCATCGATTATCAGGGCTGAAAACGATCGCCTCAACTTTCTGACTGTGGCCTGTTTGCAAGATCAATTCAGGTGCGGACGGAGCGGACCCATTGGACTTTGTTTCCGCGCTAAGGACGCACGGAGCCTCTCTCACCAGAAAAGCCACGAACAACAAACTCAAAGTTATAAGCCGCGTCTTCATATGATCCATTTCGTTATCAGGGCGCCAATGGATTCGGAATGGGTATATCCGTGCTCAGGCCGAACGCAGTCGCTGAGATCACCGTATTTTCCATGCATGACCACATATACCAGCCTCCATTCGACGGACGGAAAACTGCAATGTCTGCCCGTTTGTCGCCGTTGTAGTCCGCTTGAACCGGCTTATCTCCGGGCAGTCCGAAATAGACGGCTACAAACTGTCCGTTTGAGCTGTTGAGCCGATACCAAATGCTGTCAGAAGGCCGATAAACGGCGATGTCGGCTTTCCCGTCCCCGTCGTAGTCCGCCGGGACCGGTACATCGCCCGCCGTTCCAAACTGAATCGCAAAAAATCCAGTAGTCGAGCTGTTCAGATACCAGAACCCCGCGGAGGGGCGGAACACGGCAACATCCGTTCTGCCGTCACCGTCAAAATCAGCCGGTGCGGGAACGTCGCCCGCAGCTCCCCAATGTATGGCCCCATAATTGGTACCGGGGTCGAGAGACGTATACCACGTTCCGGTCGAAGGCCGAAAGATCGCTATATTATCATGTCCGTCGCCGTCATAATCGTTCGGCACCGGGATGTCTCCGGCCGTCCCAAATGCCTGCTGGATAAATGCTCCCGTCGAGCTGTCGAGACGATACCAGAAACTCGTTGACGGGCGGAAAACGGCTACGTCAGCCTTGCGGTCACCGTCATAATCGGCGGCGACGGGCCGATCCTCAGAAATACCGAAGTACGTATATTCAAATCCGGCTGGCGAACCCGGACGATCGAAGTACCAAAACCCTTCTGACGGACGATAAACAGCAACATCCGATCTGCCGTCGCCGTCAAAATCGAAGCGGGCCCGGTGCAGGCCGGCTGCCGCAGCCTGGTTTACGGTGACCGTTTGTCCGCCGACCGACATGGTCGCCGAGCGGGCGATGCCACGGTTCGGCAACACTGTAAAGTTGACAGTTCCGTTTCCGGGTCCGCTGCCGCTTAAACCGACCATGCAGTAATCGTTTGCGGCCGGTATCCATGAGCACTCCGTCGGGGTCGTGACTATAAAACTGCTGCTGCCGCCGGTACTCGGAAAACTGATTTGCGACGGAGTCGAAAGGCTGTAGGAACAAGACGATGCTTGGTTGATCGTGAAATTTTGACCGCCGACATTGATCGAACCTTGTCGGGCCGCTCCGGTATTTGCCTGGACTGAAAACTGTGTCGTGCCGTTGCCAACACTGCTGCCCGAAAGGATGCTGATCCACGGGCTGCCGCTAACGGCTGTCCAGCCGCACGTCTGGTCTGACGCCGTCACAGAAAATTCACCCTGTCCGCCGTTGGTCGTAAAATTTCCATTGCCGGCAAGCGCAAATGTGCATGTCTGCGCGGTGATGTCACGCGTTACATTTGCCGATTGCAGATCGACCGTCTCAGAATGGAAGATAAATCCGTCGAGCGACGCCCTCAGAGTATAGACCAGCCCGGGGGCGAGGTTCGAAGCGAGGTAGTTCCCATTGGCATCACTTGTCACCCTTATGGTCAATGTCCCGGAGGTAATGTCGATATTTGCACCTGCAAGTCCCTGAGCGCCTGCCAGGACACGCCCGCCGATGTTAAAGGTCGCTGAAGTGGTTGCGGTAATGGCCTCTGCCGATGTCGGAAGGTGATCTGCGTTGATCACCGGGAGCTCGAGCACCGGAACCTGAAACGCCGTTTGCGGGGCGTTTGGGACGATCTGATGTATTGTGTTCGGCTGCGTGAGGCAGTCGTATAAAGTTCTCATAGGGCTCGAGCCACCGGGCCATGATACGAGCACCGGTGCGGTTGACAATGGAGGACCGCATTCCTTTGGCGGCACTGCACTGGCGCTGCCAGTCGAAGCAATTCGCACCCGCAGCGGCGTCAGTTGCTGTTGAGTGCCGATACCGTGAATAAATCCGAAGAAATGTCTCGGAACGGTGTTTGTCGGATTCGACGTCTGATTCTGGCCACCGCCGGTCGCTCCCAGCATCAACTCATTAAATCTTGCCGAGCTGTTGTCGATCAGATAGGTGTTGGGCACCCAGGTGATGCCTGCCGGTCCGGTGATCGTGACGATATAGCGCGAATTGTCGTCCGGCAGATCAAATTCATATACACCAAGCGAGATCAAGTCGCCGGGGATAACAGGACCTGTATTGTCCTCGCGTCGGGCTGTGACGACATCCGGAGCGATCGGCGAGGCAAAGCCATTGAAGTTTTGCAGATATAATCTGTAGAGGCGGCGATAAGGGCCGTAGGTCAACACAATGCTGCCGCTTTGGCCGTTTTTGCCGTCGATGGCGATGTAGTATTCCGTTCCGGCGGTCGCCCTGAAATTGATCTTGCTCGTTTGGTCAAAATTGGTCGTATCGTCATTTTCAGCGATCCGCGTCAATGCCCCAACACTCATTCCCGTGTAAATCGCCATAACGGTGTCAAAGTAGCTACCCGACGTAGTAAAGCTATAAAGCTGGCTGCTCGGAGCCGTCCAGCGATACCAAACCGACCGCGCCGCCGGACTTCCGCCGTGCGGAGGTTCATTCGGTTCTCCCGTTGCGTTTGTATTTCTGCCATTAATTGACCCAAAGCCCAAGCTTAGCAAAGTAGCTTGCGCAAAATTGTCGTTGCCAGGCGGCGTCACTCCGTATTGCGTAATTGTGTGAACCGGGCCGCCATTGACCACGATCGTCCCTGTCCTATCCGTCGTGCCGCCGTAAGCCGCAACATTGAATGTCACCCTGCCGCCGGTATTTGAGACTATCGTAATATGTCCGCTGTTCGCGCCCGTCGCCGCGGTCACGCTCGGACAACCGACGCCGCTCAGCACGTCAAAGAAAAACGTTCCGCCGCTTGGACTGACATTGGTCGCCGTCGGTGCGACCGTGTAATTACATGCCGCGCCGGGCTGCAAGGTCAGCGAAAGCGCATAATCCCCAAAGCTCCCGGTCGGCGATGACACCCGGATGCTATAACCATTATTTGAGGGCAGTGTGAAAAAACCTGTGGCGGGAATCCGCGCATTGGTCGTGCCTGAGTTCGACGTGATTAGTTGTGTTCCGCCAGTTGAGCGAAGCTCCAGCGAAACAGGTTGAACGCCGTTTGTGCCGATCGAATCCAGAGTTATGGCGATCTGCTGCCCGGCAGTTCCGGAAAATTCCCCGTAAACATCGGTCGGGCCGCTGATCAAGCACGAGGAGGAATTTAAACTGCCATTGATGCTCTGGCCGTACGCGATCGGGATGGAAACACACGAACCGGTCGGATTTGCATTCAGACGTGCAATGGAATTACGCGGAACTCCGCCGATACCGGTGAATATTCCACCAACCATGACCGTACCGTCGGGCTGTCTCAAAATCCTCTCGACGACGTTTGCAGCACCCGCATTTAACTGTGCCGTAAAACCCGTGTCGCGGGTGCCGTTCGCATTCAAGAGCGTCAGCTGATTTACGGCTGAACCATTATAACTATTGAATAAACCGCCTGCCAATACACTGTCGGCCCCTTCAACCGATAATGCGAGCACTGAACCGTTAAATCCGGTGCCGGTGCCGGTGCTAAAGTTGGCATCAAGCGTGCCGTTTGAATTCAAACGAGCAATTCTAAAAATGTTTGCTACCCCATTAAAGCTGGTAAATTGTCCTCCGACATACATCTGTGTATTGGGCATCAGAGCGACATCGAAGGGTGCCGAGTTAAATCCAGTTCCCGGATTAAAGCTTGTATCGAGCGACCCATCGTCATTGATGCGAGCGATTCGGTTTATAGGAGTTCCGTTGTAGTTTGTAAAGGCGCCTACGATCATTGCTTTAAGGCTGCCGTCAGTGTAGGGAATGATCCTGGTCACTGTTCCGGATGCTCCCGATCCAACGGCGGTTGGATCATACGAGCCGTCAGAGTTCAATTTAACGATCCCGCTATTGACACCTTGTGCTTGATTGTTGAAAAATCCCGCAAGCACGATCTTGCCACCGGAGCGCACTTCTATATCGCGCACGAGTGCGGTGGCGTCGTCATAAACAAAGCTACAATCAATAGAGCCGTTAGAGTTAAGCCGAACGATATTGTTACGCGGAGCTCCGCTAAAACCGGTGAAAAGGCCGCCAACAAGTATCTTGTCATCGGCCTGCACAGCTATCGAATAAACAAAAGGCGCGTTAAACCCGGCGACACTGCTTCCCGGGTCAAAACTGAGATCGATAGTTCCGTCCGCATTTAGCCGTGCAATATTGCGACGGGCCACGCCATTGATGCGGCGAAACCGCCCTCCGATCAGTAGTTTGCCGTCGGGCTGGCGGACAATAGTATTCACAGCCGCCTCGCTCGAAATGGCACACGTAAAATTATCCGCTGTTCCATCCGGATTCAGGCGCACGATGTTTCGGCGTTCCTGCCCGCCAAACTGTCTGAAAAATCCGCCGAGCAGTATCTTGCCGTCTGCCTGCAAGGCGAGAACATATCCGAAATCGTCAACAACGCCGGCATTGAAGGTTGTGTCGGTGGTGCCATCTGCATTAAAACGAAGAATTCCAGTGCCGGTCGGAAAGCCGGCAAATCCTGAAAAGCCGGATACCAAGATCTTGCCGTCAGGCTGAACGGCAAAGAATTCAGCATTTCCGCCGTCACCCGGGGGCGGAACCGGGTTAAACGGGGCATCCAAACTTCCGTCCGTATTGATACGGGCCAGGCTCGCGTTGCGGGGGACGCCATTATAGCTGTCAAAGTCGCCGCCGATGAGTATCTTGCCATCGGGCTGGCGTTCCGCTCCATATACACCGCCCGCGGACCCATCCGAATACTGCACGCCGCTTCCGACGTTAAAGTTTGCATCAACAGTGCCGTCCGAATTTAAACGGGCGAGACTATTCCGAGGTGTGCCGCCGACTGTAGTAAAAACACCGCCAATAATGATCTTGCCGTCCGGCTGCAGAATTAGCTCTTCGACAAAACCGCCCGAGGCGCCGCTCATCACATTTGGGTTAAAATTTGTGTCAAGTGTTCCGTCGGCGTTCAAACGAGCAACCGCATTGCGCACGACCCCGTTAAAACTCGTAAAGCTGCTGGAGACCAGTATCTTCCCGTCCGGCTGAATGATCATGTCCTGAACGCCTGTATTTACTGAGGTGCCTTGAGGTGTAAAGGTCGTGTCGAGTGTTCCATCGGGATTAAGTCGAATGATCTTTTGCGCGGTCGACCCATTATAAGTTGTAAAAAACCCGCCGATCATGATCTTGTCGTCAGGCAGAATGAGAATTACAAAAACCGCGCCGTTGGCTCCCATTCCGCCCGGGTTAAATGTTTCATCGCGTGTCCCGTCGGCATTAAACCGATCTATGCCGCGGCGCGTTACCCCGTTGATCGAGGAAAAAGTTCCTCCTACAAGGAATTTGCCGTCCGGTTGTGTAGCAAGCGAAACAATTCTAGATGAACCGTCCGTTACGTTAGCGGCAAAACCCGGGTCAACGCCGCCGACATCGGGCGAGTCTAAATCCGGCAGGATAGAACCCGCATTCTCTGTTTGCACGGACTGCATTTCCTGCATTTCCTCAAGATTTTTTGGTCGCCGTTGCCGTCTCACAGAAGCATTGCCGTCAGGAAATTGAGGCCGACATACTGGCGTAGATGTCGGCGTCGCGGTGGCTACACTGCATTTGCCCGCGCTGCTGGCATTGTAGATCGCCAGAATTTCCGTTGACGTTAAGGCGCGGTTATAGATAGTTGGCTCGTCGATCGATCCATTAAAGAAACGTCCTTGGGCAGAACCTTCACGTCCTATATATACGGGGGTAACCGTCGAAAATATTCCGCCATTGCGCGTTCGCGATGCTACCTGAGCGCCGTTAAGGTAGAGAAGGTTGGAACCAGTCGCAGAATCATAGGTCATCGCGATGTGTGTCCATGTATTCGTTGAAACAGTCCCGCCTATAATTCCCGGATCACCCGTCGCACCGT
>CAZUEI010000027.1:5930-12952 GCA_964618985.1 uncultured Chloracidobacterium sp. | reverse complement strand
CTCCATCGCATGCAGCTTCGTCATATCTTCAAAAACGAAGATCAGCCCGGTTATCGCGCCCGCAGCACTCACCAGCGGCTGAACGGTGCAGGACACTATCACCTCACGCGGTTCATTTCCATTGGCCGAGGGTCGCAGTTTTGCCTCAAACCTGGTGAACGACGGTTCGTCAAGAGCACCGCCTTTTAGACACAATTCGATCGGCTGCCGTATCTCGTCGCTGAATATCGAGAAAATATTCTTTGCGAGCGTGTGGTAGGGCTTTATCCCGGTGATCTCCTCAGCCGCGCGGTTGAAAGAGTAGATCTTTCCGTCGAGATTTGTCGTGATGATGCCGGAGTTGATCGATTCGAGTATGCGCTCGTGCAGGACGTTGAGATTTGCGAAGTTCGCTTCGGCCTGTTTCAGCTCATCGCCCACCTTTCGCCGCTCGGCGAGCCGGCCCGCAAGAAGGCCGACAAGCAGGAAAGCCACGTCATTAAAGGCGATCGTTTGAACAGCCCTCGACGGAGCAACATCGCCATAAAATGAATTCATCAGGGACGGATTGATCGCGAATGGTAATGCCGTGAAGCATAATGCGCTAGCTACAGCTACACCTAAGGCATCTGTTTTTCCCAGAAAGAAGCCCGCAAGGCCAATTAGTATTGTGTAGAGAGTAATATACGGCGAGATAAGATCGCCGGTTTCCCATACTATCCATGTGACTAATATGGTGTCGAGTATGAACTGAACGCGAACCTGCAACAGCAAAGCCCTGCCAAATCTCAACCACAAAAGGTAAGCTGCCGTTAGTGCGACGGTGACCGAAAGAAAGAGTTTTGCCCCTTGAGGAGCAAGATTTAAGGAAACTTCGCTGCCGCCCGGCCCAAGCCACCAACCGCCGAGAACGATCAGGATAACGAGGATCAAACGCGCCACGATCAACTTCAGCACACGATTGGCCAGTATCGGCTCGTACAAAAATGCCGGTGAAGTTTGCTTGAACATAAGCTGAATGCCTTAAAACCCGACTAAAAGTATAGTCTTTTAATCTGACGATGTGTATGCCCGAGCGTTAAGGGAAAGACAGATTCTTCGAAATCTGCGGCCTATTAACTATTTCCGTAACATATTGCATTACAACCACTTTTGAGCCGATGTTAAGTTGTCAGGTTAAAAAAAAGCTTGACATATAAGGTACAAAGCAAGAAAATTGCAGGACTTAGCAGGGAAATATAAAGGGGTTACATTTACGATATATTCAAGCGGAACCCATCGACTGTTTTGAATGAGACCGGATATTAGTATGTTTTGCTTCTCGCGGTTTAGCACACTTCGACGAAGTAGATGATTCTTGCAATAGGCTTATACTGACGGATTTATGAGTTTTACCGGCAACCCAAAAGACGCCCTTGTCGACCTACTCAACAAAACAATTGAGGCGGAAGGCTCCGATCTGCATTTGCGGGTCGGCTGCCCGCCCCACGTTAGGATTCACGGACAAATGCAGCCGCTCGAAGGTTTCGAGCCGCTGACTCCGGATGATACTCGCGCGCTTTCATTTGCTTTTCTCAACGACAAGCAAAAAGAGATCTTCGAGGCTAAACGCGAGCTTGATTTCTCGATCGCCATCGATGAGTTTTTTTTCAGGTTCCGCATAAATATCTTTAACCAGAAAGACACCGTGGGCGCGGTATTTCGCGCGATACCATTTGATATCAGGACGTTTGATGCGCTTGGCCTGCCGCCGGTCGTTACCGAATTGTGCCGTAAGCCCCGCGGCCTTGTTCTTGTAACGGGCCCGACAGGTTCCGGAAAATCGACGACGCTGGCGACGATGATCGATCACATCAATACGTCCCGTCATCAGCATATTATTACCATTGAGGATCCGATCGAGTTTCTCCACACGCACAAGAACTGCGTTGTAAGCCAACGCGAGTTAGGCTCGGATACATACTCATTCGCTGACGCATTGAGGTCCGGTTTGAGACAGGACCCTGATGTCGTTCTGGTTGGCGAGATGCGCGACATCGAAACTATCGAGATGGCATTGCGCGTTGCCGAGACGGGGCATTTGACGCTGGCAACATTGCATACCAATACAGCCGCATCAACCGTGAGCAGGATCATCGACGTATTTCCGGCAACCCAGCAGCCCCAGATAAGAACGCAGCTTTCCAACGTTTTGGAAGGCATATTGTGCCAGGCTTTGCTGCCGAATGCTAAAGGCAACGGACGCGTCATGGCAATGGAAATACTTATCCCGAATTCGGCGGTGCGTAATCTGATCAGGGAAGACAAGACCCATCAGATCTATTCGATCATGCAAACAGGCGCGGAAAAATACGGCATGCAGACGCTCAATCAATCGCTTGCGGGATTATTCCGCAAGCGCGAGATCACCTTGGAAACAGCACTATCTATTTCCTCGAATGTTGATGAACTGAGAGAGCTTTGCGGCCAGCGCAAAGTGGCCGAATCCTCGAATAATTCATTCGAGACATTGGCGTTTGGGCGTTAACAGTCACTTGGCTGAGGTTTGATTTTTATGAGAAGTGCATTCGGTAAAAATGAAGCTGAATTTGGATTCGGGGTTGAGTTTGACCCGGAATTTTCCGAAATCGCGGCCTCGCCGGATCAATTCGCCGCCGTTTGGAACAATATCGGCGAAGTGGTCGGCGCGTCGCCCTCTGCCTCCGGCGTTCCGGGATCATTTCCCATGGCCATTACGCGACATCCGTCTGATGCCGCATTGATCTCGACGTCAAACTCGCGTCTGACCAGAAACACTCATTATCTTACAGCCGCGTATGAATATTCCGAACGTACGCGAATACTGGCCCTTGACGGTGAAAAACTGAGCCTGAATGACGAGGAACTTCTGGAATGGCTCGTCAATGCCGAAAAGCAAATGCTGCTCGGAACGGACAGGCATCCGGTGTTTGAAACATCGCTTGAAGAAATGGCCTGCAGCATCCGCCGCCTGCCGAACGGCTACATCGCGATGACCGAAGTGCCGAGGCATCACGTTCAGGCACTCGGAGCAAGAGTTCGTTCTCTTGCCGGTGAACGTCCCGGTTCGCCGCTCAGTCTTGGCATCGAGACGCCGCTTCGCTGCGTTGCGCGATATTTTTTGACCACGACCAAGGAGGGACAGGCTGCTTTTCATCCCGGCAGAGGCTCGGAGGTAACGGCGTTTCTCGTCCTTACAAGCGCGGGGTACAGTTTTGGATTGTGGAGCCCGCAGGCCGGACTTTTCAGCGAATATGCGTTTTTAGCTCCGGACGATATAAAACTTAAAGCACAGCGGTCCCGACAAGGTGGGTCTGGAGAAATTGTTTTGAAGGATGATAGTCGAGTTGAAGCGTATCTTCAGCAAGCGTTCGATCAGCTTACGCTGCAATTATCACAGGATAAGCTCGACAATTTACAGTTGACGAGCTACGCAGAGGTCGTGTGGGCAACCGAACGCGGCCTTTCGGAAATAGCTGCGTCTGTCGCAAAGTCTTTTGCTGACAGAACGGGGATCGATTTTGTCGCTCTGAATAAACCGGTTGACGAAGCGATAGCAGGCGGCCTGCTTCTTGGGTCTTATGCCTTTGGCGACAGTTCCGTAACTGGCGCGGAGATATTGCCGCCAATCAATCTTGCTAAAGACATTTTAGTGGCTGCAGATATTGGCCGGGCAGAACGCTCCCGCGGAGAGCAGGAAAGGCAGCAGGAACGCAAAAACAAGGCTCTTTTGACCATGTTGGCCGCTCCCGTGATCGCTACTGCGTGTATCTTCGCGCTTATCGCTTATCTCGTTGCTTCGTCGTTAATGACTTCATGGCGCGATATGCGTGCCATGGCAAAGACAGATGAATTGCGCCCTGCGCTTGAACGGCGCAAGTCGTATGAGGCCAATCTCAAGTGGTATAAGGAGTTCATCGCCGAGGTAAGCAAACTGCGTAAACAGCAGCCTGTCGGAATAGGGCTTTTGTATCAATTGGATGCAAATTACCCCTTTAACATTGATCCGGCTTTTTATGTTTCGAACATGAAGCTGGCTCCTTCGGGCGAAGTCGAAATGAAAGGTTTTTCGCGAAACAAGGATTCCGTCGCGCTTTTTCTGAAGTCATTGGAATTTGCGAGCGGGGCAGAGAGCGGAAGTAGACTGTTTAGTGATCTTGCATATGAAGTCCAGGAACTTACTTCGGTTACTGCATCCGCGGGACAGGCAAAGTTACCGACCATTAGCGGGTCAACATTGACTGGTGTTGAAAAAACGGCCCCCGGCGTGGTTGCCTGGAGCATAAAGGGTAACTATGTGCCGGTAGCACAATTTGTTCCAAAACCGACACCCGCACCGGGTGCTCCGGCCCAACCGGGACAGGCTGCCACGCCGGCTCCGGCTGCGCCAAAACCCACGGTTTTTATTAGCGGAAAATGAAGTTTTTATGAAAAAAGGCAAAAAATCGAATGCATTTGAAAGCGTGATCGACGGTATTTATCTCGAATCGGTAAGACGCGGCCCTTTTTTGACTATTTTTGTGATGGCGGCTATTTCGATCGGCGTCGGCTATCTGATCTATTCCAATCTGGTCGAGCCATACATCGCTTCAAACAACGAATATAAGCAGCAGGTTGCCGCTAAGGAGTTGGAAAACGAGAAGACGGAAAAAACTCTCGCCAACGAACCGCAGTTTCGCGCGCAATTTAAGAAGGTCGTCGATCTTTACGGGGAAGCCAAGCCGCTGTTGCCGGAAGAAACTGAGGTTTCCGACGTTTTGGGGCAAGTCGAAGCCGCTGCTCAGCGAAACAGTGTTACGCTGACGGGGCTTCAGGCGGTCAAACAATCAGTGAAATCTGCAACGGCCGCAAAGCTGTATGAGCGTGAGATCCCAGCCGTCGTAACCGGCAGTTATCCACAAGTCGTAAAGTTTTTTGCTGATATTTCGCGAATGCCGAGAATTTTGCTTATACGCGATTATTCAGTCGTTTCGATGAAAAATACGGTTTCGGCTGGATTCACTTTGGTTGCATTTCACGCTCCGCCGCCAGCTGAGATGCCGGGGCTTCCAAAAGATATTGCATTGAATCAAGGGGGCGAGCTGAAATGATCAATCAAAGTAAAATCTCGCCGGCTCGTAATTCGTCCGTTGGATTGATGCTAAAAGTGGCCGGGCTATTCGCTGTTTCTTCTATTTTATTTTTCATGGCGTTTATGGCCTATGATCTTTTATCCGGCTTTGCTAAAAACTCCGCTCCGGCCGCGGAGGCAAATGAAGAGATTAAGCCTGACGTTGATATTCCAAAGATAGCGGATGACCTGGCCAAAGTTTTAGCCTCAAATCCCGAAACCTATTCGCAGGAAGTCAAAGACCCTTTCTCTGACCGCGGCGGTCTCAGCAGCGCTTCAATCGCTGCGTCGGCATCAAATACGGCTACGGCGGTGGCTCCCAAAAGCGAAACTGCCTCCACTCCAAATAACGCGACGGTTACATCAGGAAACACCGGAAAGGGAACGGCGAATTCCAGCCCGTCTGTGACTCTTGCTGTCGAGGGAACAAAAGAACGTTATGCGAACTGGCTGTCTCGTTCGGTGACCGTTGGCGACACGACACTCGATCCACGTGTGTTTGCCATCGAAGATCTGACGCCCGTCGGTGTTGTGGACGGCGGCACCGGCCAGCAGGAAGTGATGTTTTATTCTCAGGCGGCAGAAAAGACGGTAAGTTTTCCGGTCGGCACAATGTTTTTTGACGGGTGGCTGACCGAGCTTCGGCCGGAAGGTGTAGTTTTCAGTTCAAACGACGACCGCCGAATAGTTCGAATGCGCTCATGGGCGAGGTCGATCAAGAATCTTGGATAAGAGGGTTTGCTCAATTTAGATTATTAAAAGAATTTTTTAACTGATTTAAGTTCTCTCAGGTGAACATTATGGTTATAAAAAATATTATTCTGACGTTTGTTGCGATGTTCTCAGTGCTAAGTATTCCTGCTGATAGGCTTTGGGTATCCGATCCCGGAGCAGAAGCATCCAAGGTAATTAGCCTGGAATTTCAGACAGCGGGGACTGATACCCAACTGACTGCGGGTGATGGGCATGTTTCGGTTTTAAATGCAGAATTGCCTGCCGCTGTTTTGGAGCCTGTTTCAGCATTGCCGAGTTATATCGCGTCAGCTTCAATTCCCGAAGCCGTGACAGCCATCAACACCGAGATACTCAACACACCGGAAACAACGATCGAACCTGAAACTTCGATAAAGCCGGAAACCGCGACAAAAAAGGAAATAATCATCGGTGTACCTAAGGTTGTTAAGCTGCGTGAACGATCGCGGGGATTTTTGGTAAGCGAATGGCTCGATGTTCCGCGCGATGTTGTTGATCACGTCCAGACCTTGTCGGTTCCGGCAGTTCCAAAACCCGCGATCAAAGCATTTTCCTTGGCTGCAACAAAGCCGTTGCGTTTTTCGTCTGAGATCTCAAAACAGCAGTTATTGCCGCTGCTCCCAAAGGCTTTGACCGCAATGCCAGCGGCCCGGCCAATTTCATTAACCGAAAATGCATCGTTAAAGGGATCACGTACGATATTTACGAGGGAGTTATTGCCGCTCTTGCCGGAACCACCGGTTGCAAAACCTGCATTTCGCTCATTTGCTCTGACTGAAACAACAGCAACGAATATTTCTTCCGGGATTAACTTGCGGCAATTGTTACCGCTTTTGCCAGAGCCGGCAGTCGCAAGGCCGGCGGTTCGCTCGTTTGCTCTGGCTGAAACAACGGCGACAAATATTTCGTCGGAGCTTAATACAAGACAATTATTGCCGCTCTTGCCTGAGTCATTAGGTGCAAAACCCGGGACAGGTTCTTTAGGTCTATCAACAATAACGTCAAATATATCTTCGAAGCTCACTACGCGGAACTTATTGCCGCTCTTGCCTGAGTCATTAGGTGCAAAACCCGGGACAGGTTCTTTAGGTCTATCAACAATAACGTCAAATATATCTTCGAAGCTCACTACGCGGAACTTATTGCCGCTCTTGCCTGAGTC
>CAZUEI010000027.1:0-5830 GCA_964618985.1 uncultured Chloracidobacterium sp. | reverse complement strand
CAAATATATCTTCGAAGCTCACTACGCGGAACTTATTGCCGCTCTTGCCTGAGTCATTAGGTGCAAAACCTGGGTCAGGTTCATTCGATCTATCTGCAACAACAGCGACAAATATATCTTCGAAGCTCACTACGCGGAACTTATTACCGCTTTTGCCTGAACCTGCGATGGCCAAGCCGACGCGTCGGCAATTATCGTTAGCTGAAACAAAGTCATTAAAGTCCTCCGCGGCGATCACGGAACGGCCAATGTTGGACCTTTTGCAGAATCCTGTAATTTCAAAACCGCCCGTTCGATCTTTCTCGCTCGTCGAAACGACAGCATCACTGGCACCTTCAGCGATCTTTGCAAGGCCTTTGCAGCAGCTTCTGCCCGAGCCTGAGATCGCAAAACCGTTGTTCCGGTCATTTTCACTGGCCGAGACAACAGAATCACGCGTATCGGCAACAATGACAGAACGATCGTTGCTGCCGCTTTTGCCAGAACTTATGTTCCGGTCAAATTTGACCGCTGAAACAACGTTATCGCAAATTTCACCTGTGATTAGCACGCGGCCATTGATGCCGCTTCTGCCGGCCTCTTTGACTCGAACGGCTATTTTGACTGAAACAACTTCATCACTGGCCACATCGCCTTTGCTCGGCCGTCAATTGCAGCAGCTTCTGAAATCGCCGGTTGTAGTTAAGCAAACAATGCCGACTGGCGCGGTTACAGCTGGAACAAAACCAGTCGGTGCAACGATCGACGCGGAGTTGACTGCCGTAAACGACTCGCCGGCGCGCAACCAGGATCCTGTTCTTATCACCGGACAAGGCGTGGTGAATACGTTTGGCATTATTCCACTTCCGTCTGAGATGCTGTTTACAGAAGCGGCACCCGATTTGAGAAGCGGCCCATCGATCGAAAACTCTCTTGCTAATGATAAAGCGAGCGTTGCGAAACCGGCTGCTGCACCGCTTCCGTTGCTTATCACCGCGCAGAACGGATTTTCAGCCGATATGCTCAGGCCGATGAGCTCAAAACCGGTTTTCCCGCCAAATCCCAACTCCGGAGCTCCGGTCGTCACTGTGGACAATGCAAATTTGTCCGCCGTCGACGGCAGTTATTGCGATCCGAACTTTCAGGGACAGCCGATCCGTTTTTCTCAGACTGTCGAGTTGAAATTGGAAGATCTTCTTAATCAACTCAATTCGCGATTTGGAGTCAATTTCATTATTGGTCCCGGGATCGCGCAACTGCCGTTAAATGTCAAAGCGGGAAGCATACCCTGGAACGTCCTTCTTCGCTCTCAGCTTTTCCTATCAGGTGTCAGAGCGAGGTGCATTGACGCCAATACGGTCGAACTGGTTAAGAATAAGGATCTTCCCGAATTGCAGGACATGGCGGATGTTAAAACAAGGTTCATTAAACTCAAATTTTTACAGCGAACGTCAAGTGGAACAGTTGATTTGGCCAACAGAAGTCAAGGCGGGGGGCAGAACAGCAGTCAGGGCGGTTGTGCCGGCGCTGCTTCGGGGCAGTCTAGTGGATCGGCTGCAGGAGGAGGCGCTGCGGGGGCAAGCGGCCCACAAACTGAGACCGCCGCGAAACAAAATCAGAATAAGTTCGATAAGCTCATACAGGAGATCGAAAAAATTCTCGGAATACGGTCTATGACACAAAGCTCGAGTGGAAATGGTAGCGATTCGAATGTGGCGCGGACAGAGGAGAAGAGAACAAATCGCTCCGTAACTGAAGTACCCGGGAGAAACATACTAGTCGTAAAAGCGACGGAGGATGAATTTGCCCTCATTGACGAGATCATCAAGCGGGCAGACCGTCCGCCATTCCAGGTCGTCGTCAAGGGACTGGTATATACAGCGAATCAGACGCTACTTCGCGATATTGGTGTCCAGTCTAAAATTACTACAGTCGGAACCTCTGATACCAAGGGAAGTATTTTGGGCCACACCTTGGGTGACGCTGGGGGTACACTGTTCAATTTTTCATCGATTCTCGGAACTGTCGACTTCAATGTCCAGGCGACTGCTTTCCAGGAAAATGGAGTTATCTCTATTAAATCCCGCCCTTTTGCTACCGTGCTAGACGGCTTATGTACCACGCTAGATGTGGGTCCGTCGCTGCCGATTGTAATCGATAGCAACATATTAGGCGGGCAGGGTTCTGTTACATTCGTCAATGCTGCAAATAATTTGTCGGTGACCCCATACGTTCTTGACGATGATGCCGGAAATCCGATGGCAGTCACGCTTGATCTGAGGCTCACGGCTAATACGATTGATAATACTGTTGTAACAAGGGGTGTGCCGAACATCAATCAACGGTCGGTTCAGACTCAGCTCCTGTTGGGTGAGGACAAGACAGCCATTTTGGGTGGCTTTACGGTAGATCAGAATCGAAAGAATATTTTCAAGACGCCGGGCCTTGGTGATATCCCGCTCATCGGGAATCTATTCAAAAGACGGATCCAGGACACACAGCTAAGCCGTTTATACTTTGCGATCTCAGTTTCTGTAATTCCGTTCGGCGATGCTATCGCTCCAGTCGCAGTGCCCGGAGCGACGACGGATCCGCCGTCTATAACGCCGGAGATGAAAAAGCGGGCAGATAAGGCGGAACCGAAACAGGTTGTTGATCCGAAATAGGGCATCTATAATTGGAGTTTATACGACTAATATTTGTTGATTGCGGACAAGGTAAGAAGTTTTTATGCCATTGGATAAGCAAAGCAGTAAAAGCAAGCCGGGAACGGTCGAGACAGTTGATACTGCTGCGGATTTTGACGTTGGGCCGGTCGGGACTGACGGGCGGATATTTTCGGTCGAGGAGATCGAAGAAAATCTTTCGCTCCTTGAGCCGGTACCTGAAAAGAAATACAGCGTTGACAGTTCGCAGCAGTTTTCACAGTATCTCAACAAAGATGTTTCAAGCCGCTATCGAGCCATCGTTCTGAACGCTTGGACCGAAAAGGATCAAACACCCCATTACGACGTGGGGTTGGTCCATATCAAGAATCCAGATCATCGCAACGGTGTCATTCACGCTCTGCGCGTCACGCCCGCTTATGTAAATTTTATCGCGCTTGACGAGTCGTTCTTTGAGTATATGTACTCGCATATCTACGACGCCAAGACTCAGGTGCGCATTCAGGAACACAAACAGAAAAAGCAATCTCAAAAAACAAAAAAATGGGGCGAGGGGAAAACGCTTTTAACAGATGAAGAAGCATATGTTGCAAAGGCCACATCCGACGCCGACCTGCAAAACCAGTTTGAAGAGTGGATCGACCTGACCGATCAGGCCGAGTACGACAGGAACATCCGCCGCAACGAAGCCGAGCTAACAACCCAGGAATTTATCCGACTTATCCTGATGGAATTTTTGCGTTCCGGCTCGAGCGACATGCATATCGAGGCGGGACAGCCGACTGGTCGAATACGTTTCCGATACGACAGCGAGATGTTCGTACGGTGGGACAATATTCCGTTTATTAAGATCAAGCAGATCAGCATGGGAATGGCTGAAACATCGGGCAAAGACGCATCGCAAATGAAGTTCAAGGACATTGACTCGACTGTCAAGGTCCGTGCTCTTCGCGACGGGCGTCCTGTCGAGGTTGAACTGCGGTTCGTATCGCAGCCGACGCTGTACGCACCCTCGATCGTGCTCCGGTCACAGTTGAAGCCGATCAGGGATATCGGCGCTGTCGGTTTTCTGCCGCAGCAGATCGCCGATCTCAAAGCGGCCTATTCGCATCGACGCGGCATTTTGATCGTCACCGGCGCTACCGGGTCGGGCAAGACAAATACGCTCGAAGCAATATTCGCCGCTTTGGAAGAGCCCGATACGAAAAAAATTATCGAGATCGGCGAGCCGATTGAGATCCGTTCGGCTCATCGAACGCAGATGAGTTTGCGGCCAAATACGCCTTTTAGTTGGTGGGATGCGTTTTATTCGTGCCTTCGCGCCGACCCTGACATTATTGGTATCGGCGAGTTAAGGTCGGCTGAGCACGCGTCAGTTGCCATTAACGCAGCCCTTACGGGGCACCTTGTGCTGTCAACATTTCACGCTGCAAATGTTGAGGACACACTGTCGAGAATGTTCCAGCTCGGCCTGCCGCGCGAAAATCTGTCAACCGGACTGAATCTTATACTGGCGCAGTCGCTAATCAAAAAATTATGCGAAAAATGTAAGACGATCGATCCGCTTCCGTCTGAGACCTACGACCGTCCGGTCTATAAGGCTGTGGGCTGTCCCGAGTGTTTCAATAAGGGAACACGAGGACGCACGGCAATGGCCGAATTGCTTTACTTTAACGATGAGGTCAAGGAATGGGTTGAAAATCGGGCACTGACGGCCAGAGACGTGGTTTTAAAGGCCACCCAGGCGGGTTATTTGATCCCGATGAAAGAGGTTGCCCGTGAAAAGGTCCTGATGGGCATTACCTCAGAATTAGAGGTCGCAGCGGTGCTTGGGCTGGTTGAGAGCAAGCGGCAGTATTCCAATCAGGCATTTGAAGACGCCGCAATGGCGGCGGCTGCGTCCCAGTCGGCAAAGCAGAGCGTTAACCGTCACGAAGATATAATCGAAAGCAAAATGGTCGGTTAAGGGCATCGGTTGTTAGGGCGCAGCATCTGAAATGGAACGGTTTTTTTGAGGCAGTATTTATGAATGAAGTAAGAGATACTTTCCGCGTAAATGCATCGGGCGAGGCCGTCAATCCTGCTTTCGGTCCCGGCAGAGGCACTGAGGCGGATATTGACCGTTACGATGTCAACTATTCGGACAATGGTTACGATTTTGTCGGAGAGGATTCTCTAGGCGAACCCGTTAGGGGTTTTGTCCAAACTTCAGAAGCAAACCTCGCCGAAAAGGAGCTTGAAAGGGCAGGGATCAGAGTTGAATCGATCAAACCCAAACGCGGATTAAAGAAGAGCAATCGCCGCCCAACGGCCATCGAATTTGCAACTCTTGCGGAACAGTTCGGCGATCTTATGGAGATCGGTGAAAGTCCGACGCAGGTTTGCCGCCTGCTGTCTTTTGCTCAAACCAACGCGATACTTGCTGAGGCACTAATGAATGCAAGCGAATTGGTAATAAACGGCCGGTCGCTCTCCGAGGCTTTTGCAGCTCAACGCGATGCGAAAGGCGAGCCGCTGTATCCAATAACGTTCATCTGCGCTCTGCGCATCGGCGAAGAGGTCGGCGCGACCGCGGATTTTGAGAGCGGCGAAACCAAGAGCGCGTTTCTTTTAACGCTCCGTCGTTTTGCCGAAGCTGAAAAGAAAGCTGATGCGATACGTTCGAGCATACGTTCGGCGTTGATGTATCCGATCGCGGTCGTCATCTTTTGTATTATCGCCGTCGGCATCGTGGAAGTTTATGTGATGCCAAAAATGGTTGAGCTTTACACAGCGCTTTTAACGGGCGAGAACGCGCAGCTACCGTTTATCACGCGGATAATGATCGCCGGATCAGACCTGCTCACAAGTTGGTGGGGAATCGTGATCATGATCGCCATTGCTGCCGGTTCAGTGATCTTTTACAGATGGGCAAAATCACCGGATGGAAGCAATGCCTTAAAAACAATGGCGCTGAGGCTTCCGGTTTTTGGCTCTTTTTTCCGTCATTACTATGCAGCACAGGTGCTTCGGACGCTCGCGATCTTAGCCACAGGCATACCGTCTATGACCGAGCGGTTTGCTGTTGCCGCACGGACGACAACCAATCCGGAATATGCTAAAATGTTAATGCACGTACGCCATCGTTTTACGACCGAAGCGACCGATTTACATAAATTGTTCGTGCCGTATCCGTTTTTGATGGG
>CAZUEI010000026.1:0-12977 GCA_964618985.1 uncultured Chloracidobacterium sp. | reverse complement strand
GTGAACATCGTGGTGCTCTGTGCCGCCATTGAAAGATGAACCACCTGCCCGTCAACGTCCGAGGCCGTTACATTGATCGGGATCGCTGCTGGCATCGTAAACACCGCTCCGTCAGTCGGGCTGTTTATCTGAACAGTCGGGGCCTGATTCGGAGCCGAAGCAACGAAATAGATATCGTATATATTCTGTGTGACGTTCGTGAATGATGCCGAAGGCGGCGTAAACGTCAAATTGGTGCCTTCCGGAGTGATCGTATAATCGCCGCCGAAAGGAACGTTGAAGAGATAGGAGCCATTTACATTCGTGGTCCATGATTGGTTGATCAGATTGCCGTTGGCTGTTCCGGTCAGCCTGACCAATATGCCGACCATTGGCCCGCCGCCAGGATTATGAACCTCTCCGTGTAATTGAACGGTTGTGGGCTGCGGATTAACTGTGATACTAACCGCCGACGAATCCGTGACTGCATTCGTGCTGTCCGTTGCACGAGCGAAATATCCGTAAAAGCCTTGCGCCAAACCGTTCACCGGAAATTCAAACGGAGCTGTAGTGTCTGTGCCGATCAACTCAGGGGTGAAAGCATTGCGATAGAATTCCACTTTTGTGATCGTTCCTGCGGTGCTTGACGCATCGGCCGAAAGATTAAAGCTGGCGGGAGCAGTAAATGTCTGCCCGTCCGTCGGGCTGGTCATCGTTACTGTGATACCTGTCGTCCGGAAAGCAGAAAAATTTTGGTTTGGCCAATTAATGTATCCGAGGTAGGCTCTGGTAAAGTTTGGCGGATCGAACGTATAGCCTGCGAGTGAAGGCGTGATGATCACACTGTCATTCGGAGTTGTGCCAAGATCCGTGAACAAGTAATTTCCATTTGCGTCGGTCGTGGTTTGAGCAGTAATACCGGGACTGCTCGGGCTAACAAGATCGAGGTTAACGCCACTGACTGGTGCGTTTGTGATGCTGTCAGTGATCGTCCCGGAAATACGATGATTGATATGGGTAACGGTGATATGCGTAACCGCGGTGGCAGTTTGTCCTTGCGAGTTCGAAGCTGTCGCTGTCAGAGTATAGTCACCGACATTCATCACCCGCCACGTTGACGACCACGGACTGTGCGACAGCCATGCGACGATATTATTATTTTGGTCCCTTACCTGCACAAGCGTTATCGAAGACGAGACGCTTACGCTGATGGGAACGTAATCGCCTTCGACAAAAGTTTGTCCATCCATCGGCGATATGAAACTGACGGTAGGAGTTGACGGATCAACAACGAATACATGAACAACTTCGACCGAAACTCCACGCAATCCATGGCTGTCGGTCGGTATCGCGTACAAGGCGTATGTTCCGACGGGCACGTTTGTCCATGTAAATTCGTAGGGAGCCGTAGTGTCAGTTCCTAGCGGTATACTCCCGCTCGTGCTGTTGTAAGCAATGAAATCGACCTTTTGTATCGCGTCACCGTCCGGGTCTGATGCCGTCGCCTGGATCGCGATCGTCGCCGGAGCGGTAAACGTTGTACCGTGAACGGGAGATGTGATAGTACCCTCGGGAGCGTGATTTCTTAAAATGTGAAAGTCAGCAAATTGATTCGCCCCGAGATTGTCGAACACAACGCTCGGCGGATCGGTTTCGTAACCGACCTTACGCGCCGTGATCGTGTAACTGCCCCCAGCCGGCAGATTTCCAAAGTAATATGGGATCGTGCCGAAACCTGGTGGCGAATAGGACCGGTTTACGGTTCCGGTGATAGTGACGACGACCGGCGAGTAGTCGTTATTGAAACCGTAATTGTCATCAGTCACTGTTCCGCTTATTGCATACGAAGTTGCGTTTTCATCTCCGGTCGCGATCTTCAGGACAAAAGCATCTTTCGGTGAACTTGACGGACTGGTCGGGTCGGTCGCTCCGTGATTAGGCTGGAATGAGTCAGGCGTAACAACGATATTTGTTGTGTGACCGGTTATGTAGGCATTACTGGCCGCGTCAACGGCGAGGCCATACGCTCCGCCCTGCCCGAGTATGGTCGAATAAACGATTGCTGACGCATCAGTATTTAATCGAGTCAAAAAGATGGTTCCAGCCGTGCCAATGAGCGAATTACGAAGAGGAAAAGTTGCCGCGCTCAAAGTTTCACCTGCGATGATCGGGCTATTATCGGCAGCAAGCGCGATGGCGAACGGCTGATCTTTGCCCTGCCCGCCGAAGAATGTCGAGTAAACCAAACTTGCGCCAGTCGGGTCGAGTTTAGTTACGAATCCGTCCTCACCGCCGTTAAATGTTTGGTCAAACGCTCCGGGCGTTACCGGAAAGCCAGTGTTCTCTGTTTGTCCCGTCGCATATAGATTTCCGGACGCGTCGATCGTGATCCCGTTAACACGGTCGGACTGAAGCCCGCCGCCTAAATATGTCCCGTAAACGACCGCGCTCCCGGCGGGATTAAGTTTGGCGATAAAGCCTTCGATGCCGCCGGACGTAGTTGTTTGAAACGCACCCGCAGTAGCCGGAAAATTTGTCCCGCTTACGGATCCGCCGATGACTGCATTATTATTTGCATCAAGTTTCACGTCACTGATGCCGGCATTGAATAGGGTTGAATACAGGCCATTTCCTGTAGCGGACAGCTTTACAACATAGCTGCCGGAATAAAAAATACCGCTGCAGCTTTGCGGCGTATCGCATAGCTTTGGCTTGTAAGCACCCGGAGTGGTCGGAAAATTTGGAGACGAGGATAATCCTGCGAATACTGCATCGCCAGCGTTCTGATCCAAAGCAATTCGTCCGCCCGTGTCAGTGTTGTTGCCGCCAAGATAAGTGGAATAAATGATCGCCGAGCCTGTTGAATTCAACTTCGCGGCGAATGCATCATCGGTGCCGCCAAAAGTGGGTTGATAGGCATTGACCGTTGGAAAGTCATTTGCCATTGTGGTGCCGCTTATCAGAACCTCGCCAGTCGAAGTGACGGCAACGCCCGTGCCGGTCTCGCTTCCGTTGCGGCCGCCGTAGTACGTTGACCATACCATGGCGGTGCCGTTTGGATTGATCTTTGTTACGAAAGCATCGTACCACTGGACATTATTTTGCGAAGGCGGATTAGTTGTTTTTATCACTCCCGGAGTCGTCGGAAAATTGATCGAGGCTGCGGTGCCAACCACATAAGCGTTGCCGTCCGCATCAACAGTGATGCCGCGTCCATCTTCAAACCCCGAACCGCCGAGGTAGCTTCCGTACGAGAGTATCGGGTCGATGATCAATTCCTTTGACCGATCATAGTCAGCGATATTGAATGAGACAAGATAGGCATCGTCATTACGTGTCAGTCGGTAGGACGCGGCAACTTCCATGCGACCGTTATCCGTATTTTGATAAACGACCGGAAGCAGTTGGCGAATGGCTCCCGCACCGGTCTCAAGTATCAGGTCACCGGTTTTCTGTTCAATTTTCGCATCTTTTGGCCCGTCGAATGTTAGTTTGATCTGATTTGGATCGTAGCCGCGCGCGACAATGAAATCATATTCGAGCTGCTGTCCATTGCCGTAGTAAATCGCGTCGATGCCCGGAAGCACTTGCTCAGATTTTACCTTTCCATAATTTGGAATGTCCGTATGCCATTGTGAAGGGTCATCACCAACAAAATAGTTTGATCTTCCTTCTGTCTGTTCCAAGCCGGCGAGGGAAGGTGATGAGTTCGCCGCGTTTATCCGCATTCTGACCGCGGTTTGGGAGAGCATCTTTTTACCGGCAATTGGTTTTTGTAAGGAAAGAACCGTCTCGTTATCCTTGAGAAAAAGCGAGTAGCCTTTTCCACGAGCCAGGAACCGGACCGATTCGTCGGCCTGGCCAACATTAGGTTCAAAGTAAATGGGTAATTTGCCGTATGTCTCTGAAAAGTTTTTCTCATCGGCTAATGCAATTGGTTCAGTCGATACCGATGTTTCATCGACTGGCGACGACAATTGATCCGGCATCACGTTTTCAGTAATGTCGTGGTCCTTTAATGTGATCGTAAATACTAGTGTTAATGTAAGAATGAGCGCGAACGAAAAAAATATTGCGGTATGCTTGACGCTTTTCATGGCATTTCTCCTTAAGAACGAAAAATAATCGCCGTCCGATTCACAGTGTGTCGTCCCGCCGGAAAAAGACATTTCAAATACAAATTTACGTCCGGAGATCGTAACTTCTTTATCGCCGGAACGAAATTTCAACTCAACGTTCGCATTAGGTTATGCTTAACGCGTGCCGTGTCTAAAAATCAGCTTCAAAAACGAATAGGGCAGCCGGAACCGGAGTGGCACGGCCAGTTCCTGCTGCCCAAGGCGACCTTTATGCCGCTTTAACAGCTACTTTGACAGCTTCCTCCTCAGCTCTTTTCTTAAGAGCAAGCGTGAGGATCCCGTCCTTCAGCTTTGCATCGATATCTTTCGTTTCTACCTTAGCCGGCAGGATCAGCTTTCGCATAAAACGATCGCTTCTCCATTCGCTGTAAAAGGTGTTTTCATCCTCTTTCTTTTCTTCAGTTTTTGTCTCGCCATTAACGATCAGAAGGTCGTCTTTTACGCTGATCTCTATCTCATCGGCTTTAAAACCAGGAACCGCGATCACCACCTTTACCATTTCCTTGGTCTCGGTGATCTTTACAGGCGCGGCACGCAAGGTTTCGGCCTCTGCCCGCAGCCAGTCTTCGAGATGTGAGCCAAATTGTGAGCCGCGCGTCATAAAGAAATCATAAGCTCTAGCTGTTGTTTCTTTTGTGATCTCGGCCAGCTTTTCAAACATTTTTTCGGCTTCGACAAAGGCCGGTGAGTTCGTGGCCTTTGGTGCCGTTTTTGTTAATTGTGAATTGTCTTTGCTCATATTATTACTCCTGCTCTATCAAAATACGTCCGATCACCAAGCTCGTTGCGGGTGCCCGCCAATACACTCTCATAACCAGGTGAACATAACTGCATATTATGACAACTAAACCCTGCTCCTCATGCCGATCTGTAAGTGGAAAATCCGCTGACAGCTTGTGCCGGTTTGGTTGGAGCAGTTTTGAATGCCTTTTCCAGTTTTGGCATTTTGAGCTTTTTAGGCTCCGGATGTGATACCGCGCCCGGAAGAACGCACATCATACCCATAAAAACCATCCCGAACGCAACAAAACCAAAAGCAACGATCGCTACTTGGCTCAGCGCTCCCGCAAGCCACATGACCCCAGCCAAAACAAAATATAGTACCCACAAGAAGCTGTAGAATTTTGGTGACATATCAAGACCTCCGCGTTATTAGTTTGATAATAGGCGCGATCAGAGACCGCACTAAACGTTGTCTCGCAACCGGCGTGCCGATGAAAAACGTTGTATTTACTATCCCAGGCGTTCGAATGGCCGCGAAAAAATCCGCGTTCTCCTGTCCTTATGCGTTATTTTTCGCAGTCATTTTTGGGCTTTGTATGAGTATCTGACGACCATGCTTGCTTTCGCGATATGGAACGGCCTTTGCCTTTTCGTGGGCGGGAACCAAATGCCCAAAATTGATATTTTGTTGGAGGACTACATGACCAGAGAATTAAAAAGAGCAGATTGGAAGACATTTTTTGACGGATTAAGTCGAGATCTGGCTGATTGGGAAACGACAGTTCGGGTATTTAATAACGAGACCGGGGCGCAAGTATTGTCAGAAGGGCTGCCGTTCAATGGCCTGACTTTCAACGAAAAAGGCGGCAAAGCAAGCATCGAGCTTTCGATCGGGAGCAGCGTGGGTAACCACCAGACGCATAATATCGTCGAACCACTAAAGGTTGCTTTTGAACCTGGCGGACGTGGGCCTAACGGGACATTAGATATCGAAGACGTATCCGGAACAAAGACGCTGATCACATTTGTCCAGCCTATGCCGGTATTGGTCGAATATGCATCAGCCGAAATAATTGCAGCGGGCTAGCCAGTTGGTACATCGCCGGTTCAGATGATGGTGCCCTTAGATTTGCTGTCAGGCGGCACGAACGATGCATCGCCCAAGCGGTTTAGAGAGCGTCGTCCGCTGGTCGCGGTCGGCGTGACACGGTAAACAACCTCGATATTTTCCCGCACCCAATCGTCCATCCATCTAATACTGACGGCGGGCGTGAGCGAAGGATTGACTCGAACGATCAACTCGAGAGCGCGGTCGCGTTCCGGGACGTTTTTTATCTGCTCGGCAACTCCGTCAATAATGACGCTAGTCCAATGTTGGTTATCGGCAACTTCCTCCACTTGTAAACAGACATTGGGGTTTTCCCTGATGATCTCAAATTTTTTACCTTCGGTCGTGTAAATATAGACCGCGCCGGCGTCGTAAGCATAGTGAACCGGCACGACATAGGGGCGGTTATCGCGGCAGCATGCAAGATGGCCATAACCGACTCTGCCAAGTATCTCAACGACCTCGCTTTCAGATAGATCTTCGACTTCGATCATAGCTTGATCCTCCAGGAAACAATTTCCTTCACCATAACACAGGCAAGACACGTGCCTGTGAAAAACTGACCTGTCGCGCGTGAATTTTCACGGCTGCACGGAACTCTGTTTCAATGCCATTATGCCCAAACACAGTATTTATAAGCACTTGTCAGATCAACGTGGCAAAAACCAACTGGAACGCAGATTGCGATAACTATTGATGTAACAGAAGCCTCAACTTTAGAGGAGGTCAAAAAGATGAAGATATTAATTGCCACAGATGGATCTGATTACAGCAAAGCCGCCGTCGAAGAATGCTGTCGGTTGCTAATACGGCCAGAGAATACTGAGGTGATGATAGTTTCGGCTTATGAGGACGCATACCCGATCATGGCTGAACCGTTCGCAATTTCTGCTGAGTATTACCAGAAACTTGATGATGCGGTGAGCGAAATGGCATCGAATTTTGTCGCTGATGCAAAAAAGATGGTCAGCGACGCGTTTCCATCGGTCGAATTTCCTATTGAAACCGAGGTCCTACGAGGCCCGCCGGATCAACAGATCATCGAAAAGGCAAAAGCATGGAATGCCGACATTATCGTAGTCGGATCGCACGGCCGTGGATTTTGGGGACGCCTGCTTGGCTCTGTTTCCACCGGGGTCGTACATCATGCCGAATGTTCGGTTTTGGTAGTCCGAAAGCCCTTACTGCGGAGAGAATGATCCGGTAAGAATCGAAATTTTATTATGCACGGCAAAGACATATCAATAGTTTTTAGAAATAGCGACGCCGGAAAAGAAAAGCTGGCAATGACGGCTAGATCCAGACTCGTTTTTTGGTGTCGAGATAAGTCCTTGAAGGACAAAGGAGGTAATAACCATGAACAGCAAAATTAGACTAGGATCATGGACAGTCATTTTTACATTCGTATTTATGACAATACTTTTTTCATTAACGTCGTCAGCGCAGATAAGACCGGGTCCGGGATCATGGGATACATCAACAGCCCCGTTTGATTTTACGAACCTTTATTATTCACAGAATGGTGTGCTCGGAAAGCAAGTTGATTGGAGACGGACCGGAGCTGATGGATTATCGATCTTTGATAAACCGAGTTGGTCATATCAAAGAAATGTACGCATTATTGTTACGGTGCCGGCCTATAATGAGAACGGCGATCCTTATTTCTGGTATCCGCTTGGGGAAGTTGCAAATACAGGATTTACAGGCGACGATACCGGTTTCTATGCAAGGGAACTGGGTAAGCTATACCCGATCTATGTATTCCCGGACGAAAAATATGCACACTACAATACCATTGCAAATACTCGGCAGGCCCCGCTGATGGACACTTCACTAGCGTGGTTCGCTGAGGTGAAAAACCCGCTCGGGATCAGAGAGATCTTTCTGGTAAATTACACACCAAAAGCTCACGGGCCGGAGGGACTGAAAATGATGGCTTACATGGGTGAGAAAAACGGATTAGCTACCGATTCTACACCCATTATCAAAAGCCTCGAAGATCTGCGAATGTTAAAGGAAGACGGCTTGATCACATTTGAGGTCGGGGAAGGGATGAATTTGGCGCGTTTTGCGCTTAGCCCGATCCTTACAGACCCAACAAAAGGCGTTATTGCAAAGGATGCATTTCTTTGGATGTCGAACAGAGATGGTAAGCCGCTTTCGGCCGAGATGAATTTTGTAACGGAATTCAATTGCCTGCAGCAGTTCGGCACGTGGTGCACGAAATAGCTGAAAGATCAATTCAGCTAAATGTTAGAAAGCTTTAATGCCATCTGACATTTCAGAACATGAAAAAGACTGTCGGTCTCGGCAGTCTTTTTCTTTGGCCCGAGATCATCCTGATTTTTTTTCAAACACCTCCGCGAGTGTTTTAAGCAACGTTTCTGCCGAGTACGGCTTTGAGATAAACGCATTCACATTCAGTCTCTTCAGTTCCGCTTCCGTTCCCTCGCTAGTGAGGCCGCTCATCGCGACAACCTTGATATCGGGGTTCAATTTCTTTAATGCACGTATCAAAGCTTCGCCGTCCATATAAGGCATTGCCATGTCGGTTAATACGACAGCGATGTCTTTGTTGTGCTGTGAGTAAATTGCGAGAGCATCGGTACCGTCAACGGCCGTCAGCGTACGATAGCCGAATTTGGCCAGCGTCGCCTCGGCAACTTTGCGGATATTCTCTTCGTCATCGACTATAAGGGTCAACTCGCCGCTGCCCCGCGGCAAAGCGTCTTTTGCAGCCGCATCGGCCTTTTCCTGTCCCGCTTCAGCGGACGGCAGGTAGATCGAGAAACGCGAACCTTTTTTCGGCTCACTATAGACGTTAATAAATCCGCCGTGGCTTTTGACGATCGTCAAAGTGGTTGCGAGGCCCAGGCCCGTTCCTTTACCGATCTCCTTGGTCGTAAAGAACGGGTCAAATATCCGTTTGACGACCTCGGCTGGCATTCCCGTACCGTTGTCGTCCACCGTCAGCAGGACATAACTGCCGGGTTCTGCATCAAGATTCATCCGCGCATAATTCTCGTCTATTCTGATGTTCTCTGCCTTTATGGTCAGCGTGCCGCCCGAAGGCATCGCGTCGCGGGCGTTGATGCAGACGTTCATTAGGATCTGATGTATTTGCGTTGGGTCGGCTGAGATCGTCCACAGATTGGGTTTGATGTCGAATTTGACCGAGATCGATTTTGGAAGTGTTTCTTTCAACACGCCGACTATTTCCTTGACGATGTGCTTCAGCTGAACCGGAATATGCTCGCCTGCCATTCCGCGTGCGAATGTGAGCACTTGATTGACCAGATCGGAGCCGCGCTCCGCACTTTCTTTGATCATTCCAAGCCAACGGGTTGAATCTTCGTCATCTACATTTAGCCGCAACATATCAACCGCCATCATAATCGGCGAAAGTATATTGTTCAGATCGTGGGCTATCCCGCCTGCCAAGGTGCCTATGGATTCCATTCGCTGGGCACGGAACAGGTGCTGCTCCGTTCGTTTTTGCTCGGTGATATCAGTATTCGTGACGAGGTAGTAATCCGGATGTCCTTTATCGCTGCGCACCAGAGTCCAACGGCTATCTACAATGATAGTTTCGCCGGCATGAGTTGTGTGTCGTGATTCGGATTTCCATTCGTCCGACTTCTCAAGAGCCTCCTTGGCCTGCCTGACATGCTCGGGATCACCGCCGCATAAAATATCACTCACCCGCCTTCCAAAAACGTCCTCTGATTTCCATCCGTATATGCGTTCGGCGCCCTTGTTCCAGTAAAGGATCTGAAAATTGAGATCACAGACGAGGATCGCGTCCTGTGCCTTGTCGAGCAGCGATGCTTGCTGCGAAATGCGTTCCTCGCCGAGTTTTCGCTGCGTGATCTCGTATCTGATCGCGACGTATTGAAACGGCTTACGGTCCTTGCCAAGAAACGGAACGATCGTGGTATCGACCCAGTAGATAGAACCGTCCTTTGCCCGGTTGCGAAGCTCCCCGCGCCAGACCTTGCCCTGTGCGATGGTCGTCCAGATGTTGCGGATGAACTCTTTCGGATGATAGTCGGAGTTGATGATACGGTGATCCTGGCCTATTAACTCGTCGCGCGTGTATTTCGCGATCTGGCAAAATTTATCGTTGACGTACGTAATACAGCCCGTCTGATCGGTCATCGCGACGATAGCCGATTCGTCGAGCGCACGTTTTAGATCGGTTAGCTCTTTGAGCGGATCTTGATTTGGTTGCTTTTTCTTTTTTTCAGGCACTTGTTTGTTGATCGGCAGCATCCATATCGTAACCGGCCTTCTTAAGTTTGTAACGAAGCTGGTCACGGGAAATGTCCAGCAGCTTTGCGGCTCGCGTCAGGTTCCCGTCCATGCGTTCAATGGCCTGTTTTGCCAACTCGAATTCGACTGTTTCCAACGGAATGCCTTCTGCCGGAAGGATGAATGACGTATTCCCGACAGACTGGGCCACAGTTCCATCGAGCATATCCGCGGGCAAATGAGCCGCCGTGACCAACTCGCCGTCCTCAAGAATCGAGGCACGCTCGATGACGTTTCTCAACTCGCGAACATTGCCGCTCCAGTGATAGTGGCGAAATATCCTCTCAACATCAGGCGTAAGTCCGCTGAGCAATTTGCCGCGTCGTTTTAGGTTCGCCCTGTCGATGTAATATTTTGCAAGCTGTATAACATCGTCGCCGCGTTCACGAAGCGGCGGTATGTCAACCTGTATCACCGACAGCCTGAAGTAAAGGTCAAGGCGAAAATTACCGTTCTCGCTTTCCTGTTTCAGATTCCGGTTCGACGCGGCAATGATGCGAGCATCGAGTTTGATATCCTTCAATCCGCCGACGCGGCGAAACGTACTCTCCTCGAGCACACGCAAAAGCTTTGCCTGAAGCGAAACCTCCATCTCACCGATCTCGTCCAAGAAGATCGTTCCGCCGTGTGCCTGTTCGAAAAGCCCTTCTTTTTTAGCCTTTGCGTCGGTAAATGCGCCTTTTTCATAGCCGAACAACTCCGATTCGATCAGAGTTGCAGGAAGCGCCGCACAGTTGATCGCGAGATAAGGTTTGTCGGCTCGCTCCGACGCAAAATGTATCGCGCGGGCGAACAGGTCTTTTCCTGTTCCGGTCTCTCCGTTGAGCAGGATCGAGCCGACATCTGATTCGGCAACGCGGCGTGCAAGCTCCATTGCCCTTTTCATCGCTTCCGACTCGCCGATGATCTCGGAAAAATCAAATCCGCGTTTCCGCTCAGTCCTGGCTTGTTTTACCTCACGGCGAAGGTCGCGTGTTTCGGCGGCATTTCGGAGCGTGACCCGCAGCTCCTCAAGACGAACCGGCTTTCCGATAAAATCGTGAGCGCCGCCGCGCAAGGCAGCTACAGAATTTTCGACATCGACGTTGCCGGTGATCATCACGGCAATGGTCTCGGGGCTTTGCTCCTTTATCCAGGTAAGAATGTCGAGGCCCGAACCGTCGGGCAGATCAATATCAAGAAGAACGATCGCCGGCTCTTCGTCAGCGAATGCCTGTTTTGCCGACTTAACGCTGTCCGCCTCGACGATCTCGTATTCCCAAGACCTCAACGCCTCGTTCAACGCCATCCGAACAAAGCGGTCATCGTCGACGATCAGAACCTTTCCTGCAGCTGCTGTCATAATATTGTCCCTGTTACATTAGTAACAATATACTTAACACGCTGGTGCTCTTTGGGGAAATCGAGGCGCGAAAAAATCCGCACTGGCACATATACGAGCTAACGGCCCTGTTGTTTGTCCCAAATCCTGTCTCACCTTGTCTCAATATGCAGTGAGACAGAGTAACTGTTGTAAATAATTAGCTTACAGCGGTATTTTCGGCCTGTCGCACCATTTTTGAAAAATATATCCGCTGTGCGTTTCAAATTACGTAACTTTTACAAACATTGATCTTGCGGCGTTCTACCGCTATGGGTTAGTCGATCTTTACCTGAGACAGGACGGTTTGTTTTGGCGTTATCACCCAGTCGTTTCGAGATCTGTTTTCAGACTGCAATAGCGTCTAGCCGGCGGCGAAATTTAATTATCAAAGATCGATCTTTCTCACGATCATAATACCATTTGTTGCAGACAATGGCAAGATTTTTATTAATGCAACAACAAACCCGCCTTGATATATGAGCAGATCAAGGCTGGCGGCTGCTATTTCGCAACTCCCATATTCTTGATCTCTTCTCTCAGTTTGGGGATCGTCTTATTTGTCGGATCAACGCCCTCGAGTTTTGCGAGAGCCGCGTTGGCCTTTGCAGCGTCGCCTTTTTTCGTGCTGGCGACGATCAGGTTCTGAAGCGACTGCACATGTTTCGGGTCGTACTTAAGAGTATTTTCGAATTCTGCTATGGCACGATCATAATTCGCCGGTTCACGAAAAACGAATGTTAGGCCGAGGTCGGTGCGAACATCGACGTCATCGGCCTTTTTTGCAAGTGCGGCTGTGTACCACTTTTCAGATTCCTCGAAATGCTCGGCGTCAAAATTGGCATTGCCAAGACGCACTATGATCTCGCGATCGTCGGGCTTTATCTTGTTGGCGGCTTTGAGGTAATTGATGGCTTCGTCATACTTATCGATTTGATAATACGCATCGGCTGCTGCGACCTGAGCGTCAAAATCAGCCGGTGATTTCTTTGCCTTTTCGATCGCGGCCGTGACCTCAGGCTGCATTGCGGCCGGTGCGTTTGATTTGCCCACGCTTCCGATGTCGGGATGTCCCGGAGGCAAATTCGAATTTGCCTGCATTTCGGTGGGCGCAGCCGCAGTTGCAGCATTCTTGTTGATCGAGTTCGCGAACATAAAGCCGATGACCAGGCCCGCAAAAAGTCCCACTATCCCAAAAAGTACGTTGTTTGTGTTCATGATCTTATTATTTTTACGATTCCTTTTATTTAATGTAACAGCCCTCGATCGGCTTGTCCGATGCAAGGCCAAAGACTTCTGCTTTCATCGCTGCTGAACTGCTCAGTCTCATATACCATGTTCCGTTTCGGTAGATCGC
>CAZUEI010000025.1:0-13047 GCA_964618985.1 uncultured Chloracidobacterium sp. | reverse complement strand
TGCGGCCCTTGTAATTGCCGGCGACATATCCAACATCGATGCTACTCCATCGACAACGGAAATGTCTTCTGTTCCAGCTCAACTGCTCGCGGGAACAGGATGTTGTTCTCAACGTGAATGTGCTGGTGCAGATCTGCCTCAAGCGCAGCCAGTCTGTGGAACAACGCGGTGAAGCTTGGGCACGCGCCATCGGGCAATGTGTAATTTTTTGTTACGGCACGCATCATGGCAAGCAGTTCGCCGACGGTTTCGTGTTCCATTCGCATCATTCTGACCGGATTTTGCACAGTGACGAATGGCGGAGTCGCGCTCGAGAGCTGTTTTGATTCGAGATCCTTGATGTATGGGAAAAGCACCATTTCCTCCTTCATCATATGCGGTTCGAGATCCGTCGAAAGTTGCCGGAACAACTCTTTTAGTTCCAAAAGATATACGTAATGTTCTCCGTGCCGCGAGGCAACTTTGTCCATCAGCGACCCGAGCTGTTCGATCTCGTCGCGAGTGTATGTGTGATGGTTTTCGAGTATGTGATCGATCAATTCGCTAAGCGTCGCATCGGCCATCCACTTGTGCTCGCGGTTACCGAGCGTGTCAATAACGCCATCCAGTTTTTCCATCACCTTATTCGGCTCAGTTCCTGCGTTGCGGCAGGCTTCGTCAAACATTGTGTTGCCGTGACAGCAATAGTCGATCTTGAATTCCTCAAAGACGCGCGTCGTTATCGGCATCTCAAGTGCAATTTCGCGGATCGTCATTGAATGAAAGGTGTGCATACAAAAATCCTCCTTAATGCTGAGGCAAGTATGGCATCATGCTTTGCGGACAAATATGATCTCGGTCAAGTTTTATTATGTGTTCAGCAGTGTGCGGTTTTGGGGTGCGGATAATGGTCGGCAGTGTCCTCGCCTTCGCGCGGTGTAAGGCAGGCAAAATCTTTTTCAATGATGATGTGAAGCTCGTTATTATAGATCGGTTGGTTCCCTTCAATTCCGATCTGCTCGCCCTCTGCCCACTTATCGGCAATGCTAACAGGCACGAAAACGGTCAACTCACCAGATGTAAATCGAGCCGTAACTTTTTCAGCTTCGGTTTTTTCTATCGAATAAACAAGTTGGTTAGGAGTGAGGCCAACCTTCTCGGAGAATTTGCCCTTTTCGGTAAATTCACCGACCTCAGGCCGCGTCAGCCTTAACCGTATCGTGTTCCCTTTGATCCTTAGTTTCATTACAAAAAGACTATCTGATGATCGTGGGCCGTTTTATGATCCGGATCATCTAATGAAATCACGCAGCGGATCGGACGATTCGATGTGTATCTTGCCTCGGACAATATTTACCAGGCCGCGGTCGGCGAGCTTGCGGATAGAGCGGATCGTTGATTCGATCGTCAGACCGCACATCTCGGCAATGTCCTGCCGCCGGTGTTTTATTTTGTAAGGAGAGCCGTTACCATTGTCACCCGTCAATCGCAGAAGCACACTTGCGACTCGGTGCTCGGCTGATTGCGTTGCGAGTATTTGCACGGTCTCGGTGCGGTCGCGGAGCAGGCCACACATTCGTTCCATCACCATCGACGAAAACTCCGGCGATTCTGTCATCAAAGCCAGAAATTCGGGACGCGGCAGAAACACAAGCCTGCTTTCTTCCATAGCAACGGCAGTCGCCGGAAAGCGTTTGCCGTCGAGAGCGGGCGGTATTGCAAATATCTCGCCGTTGCCAAAAGTGCCTATTATCACTTCTTTGCCGGCCTCAGGATAACGGACCATCTTGACGCGGCCCGATAGAACGGCAGGAAGGAATGTTGCGTCGTCACCTTCCGAAAAAACGAATTCACCCGTGCTAAAGCGACGCGTATTGCCGCGTTTTGTAATTACATCGATAAATTTTTCGTCGATGAAAGCCATGACCGAGATAGTAATATTTTTACTCTAACACCTTTTTCACTTTAGTTAGAAAAGTGCTCCTTGCGGTCATTATATGATATAGGTCATAAAAATTATTCTTCTATGATATGACGATGTAAATAGAATAGGACAATGTTTCCAAACTGGAGAAAAATCATGAGAATTCAACGTAGTCAGATCATTTTAGTTATCTCCATTTTTCTATTCGGTGTCTCGGCCTATGGACAGGCTGCTGCCAAGGCAGATATTGACGAGATGCAGAAACGAATCGAAGCCCTCGAAGCCCAAGTAACACTTCTGTCGCAGGAACTCGTCAGAATGAAAAGTACGGCTGCAGAAACGGCTGCAGTATCCCCAGAAAAATCCAAAGATATGCCTTCACGCCCGATATCCCCAAAGGCTTCTGAGACGCCCGCCGCACAGACTACATCTGCGGCAAAGAAGGACCTAGGCGTTGATATTGGCAGCGCTCGCCTAACGCCTTACGGCACGATCTACTTTAATGCGTTCTACAACTCTCACGGCACAAACAACGCAGACGTGCCGCTGTTTGCCTCGACAAGTGGGAACGGGAATACAAGCGCGAGCCTTCGGCAAACGCGTCTTGGTTTCAGATTGGAAGGAGCAAAGATCGGTCGCGCGCGGCTTGGCGGAGTGATAGAAGCGGACTTTTTCGGCGGCTTTCCGGGAGTCGGCATCGGCGAGAATTTTGGCATCGTCCGTTTACGACTCGCAAATGTGAAACTTGATTGGGAACGCACATCGCTCATCGTCGGCCAGGATTGGATGCCGTTTGCACCGCAAAATCCGGTATCGCTCGCTGCTGCTGCGATACCGCAAATGGCGGCTGCGGGCAACAATTGGGCTCGTATCCCACAGATCAGGCTTGAACAAAAACTGAACGACCATGTGACGTGGCAGGGAGCGATGTTGGCACCGCAGACGGGCGACTCGAGCACGACAGGGTCCTTTTTCCTGCAGCCGAATTCTGGTTCTTCATCACGTGTGCCTTTTCTTCAATCTCGGATCGCCTATGCCGGTAAGAACTGGTTCGCAAGTAAGAAAGCAGGTTCGTTGGGAGCATCCGTTCACTATGGCCGCTCTTCGGTCTTTTTGGGCTCCGGCGGAGTTCGCCACAATGCGAATTCGTGGGGCATTGCTGCAGATTGGAATCTACCGTTTTCCGACGTAATCACAGTTACTGGCGAGGCGTTTACCGGACAAGATCTCGGCGGATTTCAGGCAGGCATTTTCCAAAGTTTAAATACCGATTTTGCTTTTGTGTCAGGTGTACCGGCGACGGCAGACGGCATTCGTGCGATACGAACTCGCGGCGGCTGGCTTCAGCTTGCGGTCACGCCTCGTATGGCAGGCAATAAGCTAGGCTTTTATGGAACCGTCGGCATCGACGACCCGAATGATGACGACCTTACAAGTGTCGTGTTACGCGATTGGCGGTTGCGAAACTTTGCATTCGCAGGCGAGGTAATTTACAAATTCACACCCCAATTTCAGCTGGGTGTTGAGTTTAGGCGATTTGAGACTTTCTATCGCCTGAGCCGTCACCGTTCCGCCGACCATGCCAACCTCGCTTTTGCATACCTGTTCTAGTTTTCTGATCCAAAAGGTCACTGTTCATTGCTCATAAAGTCGGCGCTAAACGGCGTTCTCCTCTCAAACGATTTGTTTGTCAATAATCCAACTTGCTGTTATTCTGCGGGATGTGGCAGAAATTTCCGTCAAGCAGGCGTCGAAAACGGCGTGGCGCCCGACCGCTGATTCATTCCGGCGATTTCTCGCATTTCTCGACAACGGGATCGAATCGAACGGCGGGTCTTATATCGAGATGCAGCGGAGGTTGTCCGGCTATTTCGCGCGCAAGGGTTGTGTGGCGCCCGAGGAATTGGCAGACGAGACGCTGAATAGAGTGTCCCGGCGATTGGATGAAGAAGGCTCGATCGATATCGATACACCCGCCCATTACTGTTATATAACCGCACGATTCGTATTCCTCGAACAGGTGAGAGCGGCTGGCAAGAGTAATGTGCCGGTCGACGAAGCCAGACTCACTATCGACCGCCAAGCCCAGCAAAGTACATCGGGCACCGATGAACTGGAAAAAAAGGAAAAAATGCTTGAGTGCCTCGATGAATGCACGTCCAAGTTGGAGACGCGCAATCGCGATCTCATACTCGGATACTATTTTGGAAACGAACGCGTGAAAATACGGAACCGAGCTTCAATGGCCGAGAAGCTGGGGGTCTCGATCAACGCTCTCAGCATCAGAGCCTGCCGCATACGCCGAACGCTCGAATCGTGCGTCGGGAAGTGCGCAGAGGAAGTATGAAATGATTTCGCAGAATTGTCTTATCAATGTAGTGGGGCATATCCCTACGCAACTTTTATGAGCGACGTCATACCCAAACCGCAAGATCTTACTGCATATCTGCTGGGCAACGCCCGGGCGGACGAGGCAGAGCGCCTTGACGAATTATCCATCACCCATGACGAATTTGCCGAGGCATTAGAAGCCGCAGAAATGGATCTGATAGATGCGTATGTCAACGGCGAACTTTCGGCAGCCGACCGCGAAAAATTTGAACAAAAGTATATGCGGGCGGGTTACAAAAATGACCGGGTCGTCTTCGCGACCGCGCTGCAGGAGTATGCATCGTCTCGTATATCAGCCATGCCCGTTGCAGGCGCCGGCGGAGGTTTGTTCGGATGGACCGGCCGCTTCTTCCAGTTCGGTTTGGCAGCCGCCGCACTTCTGCTGGCAATATTAGGCGGGTGGTTTTTCATTTCGAGATTTACGCAAAACGTAAATGAAACGGCCGCTGTGCAAAACAAACCCGCAAATCTCGCAATACCGACAAACAACGTCGAGAATAAGCAGATCGAGTTGCCGGCGAATGACGCCCGAGAAAAGGAGCCAGAAAAGGAAACGGAGAAGCCTGACGGACCGCCAAAGGAGAAACGGCCTGATAGTCAGGCATCTCGCATCGTGGCTGTAGTTCTGAGCCCTCAGCTGCGATCGTCGGGAGCGCCGCCCAAAGTTAAAGTACCCGCGGGCACCGATCAGCTTTCCGCGCGGCTTGAATTGGAATCCGGTGATTTCCCATCATACCGGGCAGTCCTGCGCGAACGATCTTCTAACCGGGTGATCTGGCAAAGCAAGGCGCTAAAACCTACAGGGCCGGCGAATGCGCGGCGGCTCGCCGTCTCGATCCCGGCTCGCCTCCTGAATTCGGCCGCGTATACCTTCACTGTTTCCGGCCTCCCGGTTAACGGAAGTGCGGAAATAGTTGGTGACTATTCATTCTCGGTTGTGCGATAATCATCGCGAGCATACATTTAGAAATTCTCGCGGTGAATTATGCCTTCTGTTTCGAGACACTGTTCGCGTCAAAACGCGCAATTTCTGGTTGTCGCGTTGTGTCTTTTGTTCTCCTTGCCGCACGCCGTTTTCTGCCAGGGTTCAGTCACATCACCCCCGAGTCCGACGACACTTGAGATCAAAAAGCCTGTCCTGCGTTCGATCGCGGGAGGGCAAAAACATCTTTATCAATTCGATCTCATGGATGGGGATTATGTGATGTTTACGCTCGAACAGTCGGACGTGGACGTGGTCATTCGTTTTTTGGATCCGGACGGGAAACTAATTGCCGAGTTCGATTCCGAAAGTCGTCTGCGAGGGACCGAAAAGGCCGAGGGCGTGGCGCTCAAGAACGGTGCATTTCGCGTAGAGGTCGAGCCGAGGTCCAAGGACGCACCTGCCGGACAGTACGGACTAGAATGGCTGGAAAAACGGCCGGGAACCGAGAACGATAAGTCCCTGCAACAGGCTCGCATTCTTTTGTGGGACAGTCGTACGCTCGATCGCGAAGGAAAACACAAAGAATCTCTTGCCCTGGCCGAACGTGCGCTGGAAATTCGGGAACGGATCCTGGGGCCTGACGATGTTGAGGTCGGCATCGCATTGACCAGGATCGGTATTCAACACGATTTTCTCGGGGACCGAGTGAAGTCCGAAGCGTTCAACCGGCGCGCTCTCGCGATCTACGAGAGCCGTCTTGGACCAGATGATCTTCTCGTCGGTCAAGTGATAAATAATCTGGGCGTTATTGCTCGTGTTAGAGGAGAGCTTCTCGAAGCTGAAAAGATGTTCTTGCGGGCCGTGGCTATCAAGGAGCGGGCACTTGGGCCCGATCATCTTTCCATCGCACCGAATCTGAACAATCTAGGAATATTGTACCGCCGCCGAGGTGATCACGTACGGGCCGAGGCAACGTACGACCGTGCATTAGCCATCCGCGAGCGGGCTCTTGGCCCAGATCATACAGATGTTGCCGCCGTGCTCCAGAACTATGCTGCTTTGCGCTTTTACATCGGCGATTACGAGGGGGCAGCGACCTTTGATGAGCGGGTTCTTGCGATCCGGGAGAAGAACTTTGGCCCGGATCATCCTGGTGTTGCACAGGCGCTTGAAGGTCTCGCCAGCGTCTATATCGAGATCGGAAAACTCGATGCTGCGGAAAAACTTGTTCGCCGCTCGGTGCAGATCTATGAAAAACGCTTCGGGAGCGAACATATCAATGTCGTCCACGCGCTTGGTGTTCTTGGGATGGTTTATCTCGCGCGGGATGATATTCCGAATGCGAGAGATGTTATGGAGCGTGCTATCCAGATCGCAGATAAAAGCACGGGGAAAGACCTAGGCGATCTTTCCACGTTGCTTCTCGAACTGGGAAAGGTTCTCATTTTGCAGAGCGACTTTCCAAACGCGGAATCGCAGTTGAAACGATCGCTTGAGTTACGGGAAAAGATATCGGGATCGGACAGCCATTATGTTGGCAGGGTGTGCACCGCACTTGCCGAAATGTACACACTAAAGGGCGACATAGATCAGGCGCTCAAACATCAGCAATGCGCCGCGCGTGTTTACGAAAGGTCGATAGATCTGAATCTTTCGGTCGGACCAGAACACCAAAAGCTGTCCTATATGAAGCTGATATCGGACGACCTGAATCAAACTCTCGCATTGAGCGCCGGCCCGGCCAGAGATAATTCAAACGCACGAATGCTTGCAGCATCAGCACTAATCCAGCGGAAGGGCCGTGTTTTGGATGCAACCACTGCAAGCCTTGCTGCGCTCAGGCAACGCTTGGATCCTCAGGACCAGCGTTTGTTCGATGACCTCGACGATGTTAATCGCGATCTTTCGGAAAATATTCTTAATCCGCCGAGCTCTTTGTCACCCGAGGCGTACACAAAATTGATCGGCGGTCTAAGGGCCAAAAAAGAACGGATGGAGAAGGATATAGGCAATCGCAGCCGTGGATTTTATGGTCAGGCACTGCCGGTCACGCTTGAAAAGGTTCAGGCAATGATCCCCAAAGACGCAGCTCTCGTGGAATTCGCGGTCTATCGGCCCTTGGTGAAGACGGCGGCTACCATAGGAGCGAAACTCGGGGAGCCGAGATATGTGGCTTACGTGATCCGTAATTCTGGTCTCGTCGCCTCTGCGGATCTGGGTCCTGCGAAAGATATCGACGCCGCGATCCAGCAGTTTCGCGCCGCGTTGCGCGATCCGAAACGGACCGATGTATGGAAGCTCGCTCGCAACGCAGACGCAAAGGTCATGGCTCCCGTTCGCCAATTCCTTGCGGATTCACGACATTTGCTTATTTCGCCCGATGGCGAATTGAATTTGATACCGTTCGAATCGCTAGTTAATGAACGGCAGCAGGCGGTGATCGAGGACTACGCTATTACCTATGTTTCAAGCGGCCGTGATCTCGCTCGAATGGACATCGAGCGTGACAGTAAGTCTTATTCGGTCGTAGTTGCAGACCCGGCGTTTGGATTGTCGACGGCTGACAATGGACTTCAAACTTATGCATCGCGCAAGTTGCAAAAGCGCAGTGTCACAAGCACCCGGAATCTGTCGGATACATATTTTGCGCCATTACGCGGTACAGCTCAGGAAGCGAATGCGATCAAAACATTATTTCCGGATACGAAGATGCTGACAGGCCGGGACGCTAATGAAACTTCAGTAAAGGCGCTGAAGGCACCCCGGACATTGCATCTGGCTACGCACGGATTCTTTCTTGAAAATTCGGCGGCCGAAAAGCCGGAAACGACGAAGATCGAAAATCCGCTGCTCCGATCAGGGTTGGCTTTTGCCGGAGCAAATCGTCGCAGCGGCGATAAGGACGACGGCATCCTCACCGCTCTTGAGGCGTCCGGTCTGGATCTTTGGGGCACAAAGCTGGTCGTTCTTTCGGCGTGTGACACGGGCCTCGGGGAGATTCGTAACGGCGAGGGTGTTTACGGGCTTCGCCGGTCGTTCGTGCTTGCCGGCGCCGAGTCAGTCGTTATGAGCATGTGGCCGGTCAGCGATTACGTGACGCGCGAACTGATGACGAACTACTACAAGAACCTCAAAAAAGGCATGGGCCGCGGCGAGGCTTTAAGACAGGTCCAGCTAGAGATGATCAAACGTCCCAATCGCCGGCATCCATTCTACTGGGCCAGCTTCATCCAGTCGGGCGAATGGGCAAACCTCGACGGCAAGCGTTAATAACCAAAAACCTCAGAAAAAACCAAAAAAGGCGTTCGAAATCAAGAACGCCTTTTGATCTTTTTCCCCCACCTAACAATTAACACGAATTTGAGTGAAATGTTTTTCCGGATCTGTCTTATCCATATGAAGACGTATTTTATACAGCCGCCGGAGGTTAAGCACTATGAAGAAGCTCGCACGTGTTATATCGGTTTGCATCCTGTTCCTTGGGTTAGTGATTTTCACCAAAATATGGGCTCAATCGGCCGCTGCGAGCACCTCGGTCTCAACATCCTCCGCAATGATGTTCACCCAAACTGACGTTACTGGCCCGGCAGGCAGCGGTGCATTCGGTACGAATGTGACGGTGTTACCAAATGGGAATTTTGTTGTGACAGATCCGACCTACGACGCTCCCGGACCGATCGCCGACGTCGGGGCGGTGTATCTCTACAACGGCGCGGGCAGTCTCCTCAGCACCATAACTGGAAGTACCGCGAACGACAAAGTCGGTAACGATGGAATCACCGTTCTCGCGAACGGTAATTATGTCATTCGCAGCGTTACCTGGGACGGAGGGGCTGCCGATGTTGGAGCTGTAACGTGGTGCAGCGGCTCTGCTGGTTGTTCGGGTGTCGTTACCGCAGCAAACTCGTTGGTTGGGTCGACTACGGGCGACATGATCAACGTCAACATCGCGGTAAAAGCGCTTGCAAACGGCAATTATGTAGTGCTTAGCCCGTCGTGGGACAACACGGAAGGCCCCGCTCCGGTGGCGAATGTGGGAGCCGTTACATGGTGTGACGGGACGACGGGACGTTTCGGCGCAATCATGTCGACTAACTCGTTTATCGGTTTTTCGGCGAACGATAATATAGGCGGCGGTAGCGTTTCTTCCTTCGGCGAACCTTACATTACCGAGTTGTCTAACGGCAATTACGTTATCGGTAGTCCAAATAGGGATGGAGCGGCCGTCGATGTTGGCTCGGCGACTTTGTGCAGCGGAACAGCAGCTTGTATCGGCGTCGTGTCCTCGTCCAATTCATTGGTCGGTTCTACCGCGATGGATTATGTTGGAGTTAGCGTAAAGGCATTGGCTAACGGCAACTATGTTGTGCGCTCTTTTCTATGGAATGGCTCAGCAGTGGATATAGGCGCGATCACTTGGTGCAATGGAACTACTGGCTGCACAGGGGCTGTCTCAGCAGGAAATTCGCTCACCGGCTCGACGGCAAATGATCAAGTAGGCAACTACCCAATAACAGCGCTTCCGAATGGTAATTATGTCGTGCGCAGCCCGTTCTGGACCACCTCAAACGGAGCGGTCACTTTTTGTGATGGCGCGACGGGAAGAACCGGCGTCGTTTCCTCGGCAAATTCGTTGGTTGGTTCCGGCGGTAATGTAAATATCGGAAGCTATGGGATAACCGTACTGAGTAACAACAATTATGTTGTGATAAGTCCCGAATGGGAGGCCAGCGGCGCGGTCATGGACCAAGGTGCGGTAACTTGGTGCAGTGGCACCGCCGGTTGTACAGGTACAGTCTCAGCAGCGAACTCGAGGGTCGGTTCAGTCGCGAATGATCTCGTCGGCCTTGATGGAGTTGTGGCATTGACGAATGGAAATTTTGTGATTCGGAGTTCAGTTTGGGATGGTGCTGCGGCAGACGTCGGAGCCGCGACGTGGTGCAGCGGGACGACCGGCTGCACGGGGGCAGTATCGTCCGGGAACTCGTTGATTGGATCGACGACCGGTGATTCAGTTGGTGCCAATGTAATTGCACTGAGCAATGGTAATTACGTCGTGTCGAGTATCCTGTGGAACGGTGCGGCGGCGGATGTCGGAGCAGTCACTTGGTGTGATGGGGCGACAGGCCGGACGGGCACTGTTTCGGCAGCCAATTCACTCGTAGGCTCAACCGCGAACGATTTCGTTGGTTTGTCTGTATGGGGACTTACAAACGGGAATTACGTCGTCGCAAGCCCCAGTTGGAATGGAAGTGCAACGGATGTAGGCGCGGTAACCTGGTGCAGCGGCACGGTTGGGTGCACGGGAGCGGTATCGGCATCGAATTCACTTGTCGGATCTACAGCTAATGACCAGGTGGGATATGACGGGGCAGTTGCTCTTTCAAATGGAAACTACCTTGCTCTCAGTAGGAGTTGGTCGAACGGCGCTGCAAACAGCGCGGGTGCAGCTACGTGGTGTAACGGAATCGCGGGCTGTACAGGGGCGGTTTCATCGGCGAATTCATTGGTCGGTTCGACAACGGGGGACAGCATTGGCTTGCCTACGACCGCAATTGTGCTTTCAAATGGAAGTTTTGTATTGCAGAACTCAAGTTGGGATAATCCGGCCGGTCCGCTCACTGATGCCGGCGCAGTCACCTATATTCAGGGGACCGGTGGAACCATCGGACCGTTGACTGCGGCGAATAGTGTTCGTGGTACGGTAGCAAATGCGGGTACTCACTTCAGCTTTGCGTTTAACAACTCCAATCAGACTTTAGTCGTCGGACGGCGGGACAGTAATATCGTCTCTATCCTCACTCCCGGCGTCGTATCGACCCCAACAAACACTGTGACCTTCACGCCGACCTTAACAGTGACAAACACGCCGTCTAACACACCGACACCATGCGGCGGGGCAGGCGCGCTGGACCTGGGATTTAACGGCACCGGAATGGTTCTCACCTCGGTCGGCGGCATTGGCGATCAAGGTTCTTCGGTCGCGACCCAATCTGACGGCAGGAACGTTGTGGCGGGGGGCAGTTTTAACGGGATGAACAATGACTTTGCGGTCGTTCGATATAACACGGACGGCACGCTCGACACGTCGTTTGACGGCGACGGAAAAGTGACTACGGCGGTCGGCAGCTTGGAGGACATTGCAAACTCTATCGCCATTCAGTCCGACGGCAAGATCGTCGTCGCCGGCGGCAGTTTTACCGGTTCAGGCTTCGATTTCGCGGCCGTTCGATACAACACGGACGGGAGCCTCGATACGACATTTGACGGAGACGGAAAAGTGACGACGCCGATCGCACTTGAGGAAATGGCCAATTCGGTCGCGATCCAGGCCGACGGCAAGATCGTTCTAGCCGGTTGGAGCGCCAGCGGCGGCACCGGAGACTTTGCACTTGTTCGCTACAACACGAACGGTAGTCTTGACACTACATTTAACACGACCGGAAAGGTGGTCACTCCGATCCTTAGCAATGACGATCAGGCAAGGTCGGTCAAGATCCAGCCGGACGGCAAGATCGTCGCCGCCGGTTCTGCCGTGAACGCATCATCGAATACGGACTTTGCGGTCGTTCGCTACAACACAAACGGCTCTCTCGACACGACGTTTAATACTACGGGCAAGGTTACAACGCCGATCGGCAGCAATAACGATGATGGTTACTCGGTCGCATTGCAAGCAGACAATAAGATCGTTGTCGCCGGCAGCGCAATCGTCTCAAATCTTGATTTTTCCGTTGTCCGCTACAACACGAACGGCAGTCTTGATACGTCATTTGACACCGACGGAAAATTGACGACAGCTATCGGCACCGGCTTCGATGTCGCATATTCGGTCGCAATCCAATTGGACGGGAAGATCGTCGCTGCCGGTGAAACCTACAATGGATCAGACTCTGATTTTGGGCTCGTGCGATACGGCACAAATGGCGCACTCGACACATCGTTCAACACCACGGGCAAGGTCACGACACATTTCGGCGGCGACGATCATGCATTTTCCGTTGCACTTCAAGCCGACGGCAAGATCGTCGCAGCAGGTTTCGGCAGTAACGGGATGGGCCAGAACTTTGCGGTTGCGAGATATGGATATACTTGTCCGGTGGGAACGCCGACCAACACCGCGACATTCACGCCCAGCAACACTGCGACAAATACACTAACGCCTACAGCGACAAGTACACCTACGAACACGTTTACTCCGACTCCGACCGGTACGGCGACTGCCACTTTTACACCGACGCCGCCGGGTAATATCGTTTTTGTCACAAGCACGTTTCATGACGGTAATCTTGGCGGGCTCGCGGGTGCGGACAATATATGTCAAACGCGCGCCACTTCAGCGGGACTACCGGGAACCTACAAAGCATTCCTTTCCGCGACCGGCGTCAACGCCGGTGATCGACATGTACAAAGCGCCTTTCCGTACAAGCGTGTCGACGGTGTTATTGTCGCGGACAACTGGACGGATTTGACGGACGGGACATTGGATAACCCGATCACCCGCACCGAATTGAACGAGGATCTAAGTGGAACGTCTCTTTTCGCGGTATGGACCGCCACACTTACGAATTTCGCATACTCCGGTTCGAGTTGCAGCAATGGCGTTACAGCCTGGTCAAGTACGACTGGAAACACAGTCACCGGAAATTTGACGATGAGTACCAGCAACTGGATCAGTAACTTCAGTAATGTACCTTGTAGTGGTTCCTCCCGCCTCTATTGCATCCAGCAGGGCCCAACCGCGACACCAACAGCCAGTCCGAGTCCGACGAGCACGTTTACTCCAACGGCGACGAGTACGGTGACGAATACGGCGACTCCGACGGCG
>CAZUEI010000024.1:0-13470 GCA_964618985.1 uncultured Chloracidobacterium sp. | reverse complement strand
GTAAGGGAGTTAAAGAGCGTCGTCTTGCCCGCATTTGGATTGCCGGCAAGTGCTATTGTGATCTGAGAATTATTTTCGCTGTCGTTCATTCATGCGGCAAGGGCAAATTCTATAGACTTACTTCAATCGCATCGGCCTCGCTTTTCCGCATCGCGAGACTGTAGCCGCGGACCCGTATCTCCATCGGATCGCCGAACGGTGCAGTCTTGACGACCTGAATGGCGACGCCGGGAACAACACCCATTTCCATCAAACGCCGGGTAACACGGCCAGTGCCATTCACAGCCGTCACACGCGCGTCATGTCCGACCGGAAGATCCGTCAAAGTCATATTCTTAGCCTCAATTTTTCTTTTCATCTTTTTTGGGTTTCGTCTCCCAAAGCACGTTAATAATGACCCATTTGCCATTCAATTTGCCGACGTGCAGGTAATCGATCCAGTCACGCATTTCGAGTTTGACGGTTGCCGCGCCGCCGAAAACATCCAGAATACTCACATCTTTTTGCTGATTTTCTCTCGGCGTCTGCTTGCCGCTTCCGCCCCTTGTTGCCTGCACCAGGGTCATCGCCGTCATTTGACCGAGGGAGCTTTGCCCTTTGTCATTCGTGCGGGCAATACGTTTTGCCAGATCAGGGCTTAAAGCGCTTTCCATCTTATCTGCATTCCCCTCATACCAACCCTCGGCGTAATTCAATGCGGTCCGTTTGATCGCCTCGCGATCAGCATCTGTTTGGCCAACAACAGAAATCGCCATGGCGACTATAAACAAGAAACCAAAAAACAAATTGCTTTTCATGAGAAACTCCTTTCCTATAATATTCTATTCTAATTGAAAACCGTTTTCAATTTCAATTAAGTGACTTATGCAATCACATTGATCAGATACGTCAAATTAATTAGGAAGGTTTTTTGAAGGAGGAACGAGATCGGCCTGAAAACTGTCAAATGAAAACCGCACCGGAATTCGGCTGTCTGCGGCGAGCCATATCTTTATACCCTGCTTGTCAAGCTTTGTGTTACTCGTGGTAACAATGACCGTCTGTGCCAGAATTTTCTCGCCATTGACGGTAATTTCATCAGGGTTTAACGGTTGGAGAACAAAAACAAGTGGCTGCGATTCCCAAAAAACGGCCACGCGCGTATCGTTGACCGGATTTTTCGGGTCCTTGCTCGGTTTAAGATTGAACGAACGCATCGCGTAAATCATGGAAAGAAGCGTATGCGTTCCTATCGGGGCTTCGACTGTTTCGGCGCCGCCGTAAGCTATGCTCCCATTTTTTCTGTCAAACATGACTGTCTGATTTAAATTCTTCAGTTCGCCACCAAATCTGTTTTCGCCCCAAAAAGGAGCAAGCGTTTCAGGATCAACCTGAACACGTATCGAATCGCCCAAAACAAAAGTCCTGTTACCCTGCTCTATGCCGGTTACGGTCGCCGTCAACAACAAGCTGTCTTCAGCAAAGTTCTTCATTCTAAACAACTTCCGTTCTTTAGCAGCCAGCGTTATCGTGGCGACCGGTTTTTCGTTCTCTGTAACTTTATAATCGAGCGTTTCGCCGAGAGCAAAGCCTAATTCCGGCGACAGCGGCTGATTTTCGACATAGGGCGCCGGAGTTGCGACAGGTTTTGGAGATGCTGCTGCAACAGGCGTTTGGATTGCTGCAGGAGTTTTCTCAACGACAGGTTTGGGAAGTTGAATATCGGCAAGCGATACTTTGAAAACTTCTTTAGAAGTTTTGACTCGTATAAGGACAGGAACATGGTTTTCGTCGGTACCAAAATTTATCTTGACCTCTCTGAACCCCTTTTCAGTCAGATAATCGCTCTGCACGACGGAAACAACTGTGTCGAACTCGCCGGCTTCTGTTTTGATTTTTTCGCTTACAGTCGGCTGGAACGTCACGGTGAAGAGCCGTTCATTCTCAAAAAGCGTGAATGAACCGGCACCGTTGGCCTCTCGCGCTTTATAAATCAAAGAAAGCAGATCAAAGTTTGTTGTCGGCTCTTTCAGATAATTACCGACAGTCTCTTTCGGCTCAACGCCGTAATTCACGACCTTGCTCACATACAGCGGCAGCCCTGTGTCCGGTGCGGCAAATACGGTCCGGTCTTCGTCGAATTGAAAGAATGCGGCGCTGACGATCCCAAGCATCTTCAATCTGGACTTAAGTTCAACAACCTCATGGCCGTCCAGTTTTCCACGCGAGACGACCGACATTTCAGCATAAGCCGCGTTTGAAAATTTACCGAAAGAAACGTTGTAAGAAAGCTTTTCACCGACGCGGAAACGGGACGAGGCTTCCTGCGCTGCGGCGGAGTTCGAACAAAAAATGACATAGCAAACCGCCGCTAGCGCGGCAAAAATCTTCTTTCTGCCAATAAACAAATTATAGTTCCCTATTTTCATTTGTAAGTCGTTTCTATCTCTCTAACGATCTCGCTTACTACTTCCGTTCTGTTTTCAGCCTTAATTATTGGCCGGCCGATCACTAAATAATCGGAACCATTTTCCATAGCCTGTGCAACCGTTTTTACACGCTTTTGGTCGTCTTTGGTTGCAGACAAAGGACGAATGCCGGGCGTGACGACCAAAAAACCAGGTTTAGTCACAGTTTTCCTTATAGCTTCAGCCTCGTGCGCCGAAGCAACGACACCGTCCAGCCCGCAATCAGCCGCAAGTTTCGCTAACCTGACGACTTCCGTCTCAACCTCAACGTTGATCCCGACCTCATAAAGCGTCGCATCAGTTGAGCTCGTCAAAATCGTCACACCGATCATGAGCGGCTTGGCGATCTTTTCACCTTCGCACACAAATCGAACCTGATCGACGGTACGTCTCAACATCTCACTGCCGCCGAGAGTGTGAACATTCAGCATCCAGACGCCGAGCCGTGCCGCCTCGACCGCGGCGTTTGCGACAGTATTCGGTATATCGTGAAACTTGAGATCGAGAAATATCTTGATGCCTGCATCGGTAAATTCCTTTACCAGCGACGGCCCTGCCGCCGTAAAAAGCTGCGAGCCGATCTTAAAGGCACCGACGGCGTCACGCAATTCGGCCACGATCTCGCGAGCCTCGTCTGCGGTTGCAACATCAAGAGCCGCAATGATCCTTTCCTGTGCTCGCTGCGCGGGATATTGTGAGGCGAAAGGCTTCGTCATTCTTTAGTCGAGGTCGAGGGGGTTTCTGAAAGGCTTGTCAGAATCGGTATCCGCCCGTTTCAGAGCTTCTTTGAACTTTTCCTCCAATAGTCGTTCGCGGTCCTTCATCGAGGACATTTCCTGTGCGAATATCTGCTCGCGATGTTCTTTCTGCTTGTTCAGTTCGCCCTTCAGATCTTCGAACGAGCCGTGAACCTTCTTTTTCTCTTCGTGTGCCAAAAGCGCTCCGGTATTTGCGTCCACCGTAAGTGTCGCATCGCAGCATGGGCAAATAAGCGTGTATTTCTCCATATCCGTTTGAGATTATACAACAGGGTGGGCTTATTTGGCTTGTTTTGCGCCGGTTTTGTTGCGCTCGGGCTGTGCAGGCTGAATTCCGACAAGTTCAAGCAATTGCGCCGTTGTCGCCTGTTTCAAATTTAATATGCGGTCGGTAGTTACTTCCAAAACTCTGCCATCTTTCAAAAAGATCTTCAGAGCTTTGTCTTTTTTGTTTACCCAAACCGACTCGACCTTGGCGAGTTGCGGATGGCTTTTGAACACGCGGATCGAGTGCATCTGCCCGCTGCTGTTCATCGAAGACGCAATTTCAGAATCTTCGGCTGCCGGTTGAAAGCGAAGCTGCGACGGCGTCTCGTTCGTCGGTGAATTTACTACTTTTTTATTATTCGGCGGATTTGCAAATGTACCGGTCTGAGCATTTGTAACAGAATTTGCCGGGTTAGTGTTGGGTGTAGAAGTTTGGCTCGGGCTTGGTGACGCGGCGGTCTTATTAAAAGCGGATACGGGACTGTTTGCCTGAGGCATCGTTTTTGAGCAGCCCGAACATGCCCAGTTCAAACTCGCGGCGGCAAGAATAAATGCAAAAATTAACTGAGTTTTCATACCGCAGCCGTCAGCTTTGATGTTAAATTTGCCTTTACGGATTCCCATTCTGCGTCAATGATGCTGAAATAGACCGAATCGCGATAGCGGCCGGTTTCAGTGATCATGTGATTTCGTAGAATTCCCTCTTCGACGCCGCCGATACGACGGATGGCATTTCGCGATCTTTCGTTATTGGCGTCGGTCTTTAGCTCAACACGGATGCACTTCCATGTTTCGAAGGCATGTGTCAGCATCAACTGTTTCGCCTCGGTGTTTATCACTGTCCGCTGCCATTTAGGATTGATCCACGTCCAGCCGATCTCAGCTTTTTTATTCACGGTATCGATATTGCCAAACCGCGTCGAACCGACAACAGTTCCCGACGCCAGTTCGATCGTCACAAACGGCAATGCTGTTCCGAGAGCCTGCTCTGCAAGAGCTGTGCGGACATAGCCTTCGAGATCCTTTTCGTTCTTCACGACATTTGCCGTCCACTGCCATATCGATTCGTCCAATCCGACCTTGCAAAGCGCAGGCAAATGATCGACCCGCATCGGCTCAAGCCGCACAAACTTGCCCTCTAAGATCACCGGTTCAACTTTCATACAAAAAGTGAAAATGTGAAAAAGTTTAAAAGTGAAAAAGGAAAAAGTGGCTTTCGGTCACGACGCCACTTTTTCACCTTTTCACTATTTCACTTTTCCACTTTTAGACGTCGTAATACATCGCAAACTCAAGCGGATGCGGCCTCAAACGCAGAGGCGTGATCTCGTTATCGCGTTTGTAGTTGATCCAACGCTCGATCATCGGCTTCGTGAAAACACCGCCCTTGAGCAAAAATTCATGATCGTTCTCAAGCGCAACCAGAGCCTCGTCGAGCGTACCTGGCAGCGACGGAACTTTTGCGAGTTCCTCTGCCGGCAGATCGTAGATGTCCTTATCAAGCGGATCGCCCGGATCGATCTTATTCTGGACGCCGTCGAGGCCGGCCATCAATAACGCGGCAAACGTGAGATACGGGTTGCATGTAGGGTCCGGCGGACGAAATTCGAGCCGCTTGGCTTTTGGCGAATTCGAGAACATCGGAATGCGGACAGCTGCCGAGCGGTTGCGTGCCGAGTAGGCCAGATTTACCGGTGCTTCAAAACCCGGAACCAGCCGTTTATAAGAATTCGTCGTCGGAGCCGCAAAACCAACCAACGCCGGAGCGTGTTTCAGCAGCCCGCCGATGTAGAATTTCGCCATTTCCGAAAGGCCGGCGTACTCTTTGCCGCCAAAAAGCGGCTTGCCGTCTTTCCACAGCGATTGGTGGCAGTGCATTCCCGAACCATTGTCGCCATAAATTGGTTTCGGCATAAATGTCGCCGTCTTGCCGTTGGCGTGTGCCGTGTTCTTGACCACATACTTAAAAAGCATCAGGTTGTCTGCACAGTTCAGCAGATTCGAATATTTGAAGTCGATCTCGCACTGCCCTGCCGTCGCCACTTCGTGGTGATGACATTCAACTGTGATGCCAACCTGCCCAAGTATCGTCGAGATCGCATTGCGAATGTCGATCAGCGTGTCCATCGGAGCGACCGGTACATAGCCCTCTTTCGGGCGGATGTGATAGCCGTTATTGATCGAAAAATCGTTACTCGCGCGGCCTGAATTCCAGTGTCCCTCGTCCGAATTAACGTGATACCCCGCCGAGTTCTGTTCGTTATGGAACTTTGCCTCGTCAAAGATAAAAAACTCGGCTTCAGGCCCAACGTTGACGGTATCGGCGATTCCTGTAGATACCAAATAGCTCTCCGCACGCTGCGCGACGGCGCGTGGATCGAGCCAGTAGCCTTCTCTGCTGACAGGATCGACGGCATTGGCAAACAGGCACAGCGTCGTTTCCTCGGTAAAAGGATCTATCCAAAACCGCGACGGATCGGGCACGAGCAGCATATCCGATTCGTGGATCGCAGCCCAGCCGCGAAGCGACGAAGCGTCAAATCCAAATCCATCCTCAAAGCTGTCCTCAGACAACTGATCGATCGGAAACGTAAGGTGATGCCACGACCCGATCAGATCGGTAAATCTAACAGAGACAAATCTCGCTTCCTGGTCGGCAGCGAAAGTTAATACATTCTTGGGGTTCATTATTTCTCCTGCTAAGTAGAGTAATTTGTATAAAAATGACTATAATTGGCGGAATTTCAAAAATAGAGATAATACAATACAAGCAGTAAAGTTCAAAGCGTGGACGGAAAAAAGTTTAATGGCGGGTAAGAGATGTGAATTACTAAAAGAACCAAGCCTTTAAGTAATCATAAATCAATGTTCCAACCGTGGAAGCCCAAGCAATAAAAAGAAACGGAATTACTAATTCTCGATATTTTTCATATTCAGCCTCTTGTTGTCGAGACAACTTATACAACATAATGCTGAATATGAACAGCCAAAACAGGGCGGAAAAAGCTACATAACCAACCATGAAATCACTTTTACGCCTTTTTCTCAGTTAATTCAATCGAAAGCGACATTATTCTTTTTTTTCAAAAAGGACAACACGCAATTGTCACGATTAATCCTAGGTTTTTGAACACTATCTGCGATAAAATCGAGTCGTTTGACCGTCAAGTAACCGTTAACAGGATTTTGCGGCGGAGCCGCTTGAAGATAATAGCCAGAGGTGAAACCTCTGGAATGAACAGCAACACCCGATCCGCGGCGAAGCCGCGGCAGACGACTGTAAATATATGCCATCCAGTTACGTTGCCGCATACTTTCACATCGTGTTCTCAACAAAAGATCGACGCCCGTTGATATTACCGGAATGGGAAGCACGCCTTTTTTCATATCTTGGCGGCATTGTTAAAGGAATGGGCGCTATGCCATTGAAGATCGGCGGCATGGCGGATCACATTCATCTTCTGATTAGTTTGAAGTCAAAACACCGATTGGATTATTTTCTGCGCGATCTGAAAGGGGATTCGTCCATCTGGATCCACAAGGAAATTACCAGGATGTTTGAATGGCAAAAGGGCTACGGAGCATTTTCCGTCAGTCCGACCGCAATAGGTTCGGTGAGCCGATATATTGAGAGACAGCGGGAACATCATCGCAAAGTTGATTTTAAGACCGAATTCATCGAACTCCTTGAAAAGGCCGGCATCGAATTTGAAGAACGGTTTTTGTGGTGAACGAGGCCTTGTGCGGTTTCACCGCACCGATTATTTTTTTGCATGATTCCAGAAGCTTCGCATCTGGCTATTGTCTTGAGGCAGCTTCGCTGCGAAAACAAATCTCGGATTTTTATACCCGGAAAACCAAGTCATATTCGGAAAGTTGCGTCATATTCGGAAAACCACGTCATATCCGGAAAGTTGGTATTTCAACTTGCCCCAAAGTGCGCTACTTTGAGGCGCAACCGTCTATTTTTGGCGGTTTTTGCTCTTTGACAACCTATGGCAGAATCACGGATACACGACATGAAACATGCTGTGGCGATTTTTTTTCGAAAAACGTGGCGCAAGGCCAAAATGCAATCGTAAACTCAATGATTGCAATACTTATTTTGAGCCACCAGGGGGTGGCGCAAGGGTGGCGCAAGTGAAATAAAAAACGCTGGGACACCTGGGACACCTGGGACACGCGGGACGCGTGGGACACTTGGGACAGCTGGGACAGCGTTCCAGCAAAGATCGGCTGTCAGCAACAGCTTGGAACGCTGTAACTTCCTTATTTATGGAAATTACGCATTTTGTCTTACATTGTCTTACATTTTTCCAAAAATCGTGGAACAGAGGCAAAATGCAGTACTTAACCTCAATATAATGAGCAGTTTGCGACGTTCCAGGCCGATGTGGAACGGAAGTGGAACAGAACGAAACGTGAGAGCGATAGTTCGGCGCTTTACAACCGCGCGTTGTGCGAATAAAATTTCGACAATCTGAATATTTTCAGAGTCTAAAACTCGAAACTTAAGGAGGCAAATATGATCAAACGTATCGTGTTAATCACATTCTTCGCATTTTTATTCTTGGCCGGGGCAACTGCTGTTTCTGCACAATGGCAGGATCTGGGTTCCAAAGAGGTCAAGGATCGCAGCGAGCAGGACACCTGGCACCTGAGCGGTGACGGACAATTTCGCAAGCTGAAGATCACCGTTCAATATCGGCCCGTGAGGTTTTACAAGCTTTTAGTGACCTATGCCAACGGCGAAAAACAGGAATTCGAACTCCGCAACCTGATACGTGCGGGCGGCTCGACGCGAGTACTCGATCTCGACGGCAAGGACCGCCACATCAAAAAGGTCGATATCTGGTACGAAGCAGCAACTGTCAAGCGGGGAGTTCGGTCGCAGGTAACGCTCTTAGGCTTGAAATAACCGATTAGCGCAACCGAACTTTACGAAAGATACGAGCAGAGATCGGCAACGCCGGTGTTGCCGCCGCAAAATATCAGGACGACTTTGCTTTCGGGCGTGAAATTGTCACGCAGGTGTTCTGCGGCAGCGAGCGTGCATGATGCCGCTGGTTCAGTTAGGGCTTTTAACCGTTCAGCGATGAAGGTGAGTGCCTCAACGGCCTCAGCGTCTGTGACAAGCGTTACTGATTCGAGGTTCTGCCCGGCAAGGGCAAGCGTGGCATCTGAAACATGCGGTGCGCTGAGCGTCTTTGCGATCGACGTGTTAGTGACCTCGACAGGATGGCCGGCGGCAAGCGCGTGGGTCATCGCTTCGGCTCCGACGGTCTCGACGCCCCATACTTTTGTCTGCGGGTTGATCGCTTTGACGGCAGTCGAAACACCGCCTGCCAGGCCGCCGCCGCCGATGCTGACAATGACGTCGGTCGCATCGGGCAGATCTTCCATGATCTCAAGCCCGAGAGTGCCCTGTCCCGCCATGATGACCGGATCGTCGAACGGATGCAGAAAGACACGGCCTTCGGACTGATAGGTTTTGATCTTTTCAAAAGCGTTCGCGATCGTCGGCTCTAGTTCAACTTTCGCTCCGTAATCGCGAGTCGCATCGACATAGATTTGCGGAGTTGACTGTGGCATCAGAATGACTGCATCGAGTCCAAGGATTTTGGCTGCGTAAGCAACGGCCTGTGCGTGATTGCCGCCGCTGACGGCAACTACGCCGCCCGAACGCTCGACTTCAGGCGTGCACAACAGCTTGTTAAAAGCTCCCCTTGCTTTGAACGAGCCTGTTTTTTGGAACATCTCGTATTTGACGTAAACAGACGCGCCAAGCCGTCGACTCAGAGTTTCGCTATGTTCGAGCGGTGTCCTTTTTACGTATGGTGCAATGCGGTCTTGAGCAACTTTTATGTCGTTGATGTCCATTGTGGGTAATATATCACGACGACGTTGATGATTTTGTTATTTGACAACTAAAATAGATTCAATGACTGAACCTGAATTAATGACGGAGTCGGATGTCCACGCATTTGGCGTCGAGATAGTTTATAAACAACTGATCGAGGCCGGTTGGACGGTTGATTCGGCCGACGTTTACGCAGACCGCGAAGAACATCCACAGATCGTCGCCCGCAAGGACGGCGAGACAGGCTTCTTTGTCGTCCGCACCGCAATGTATCCCGGCCGCGGCCGCATCGAAGGCGAAGATGTTTTCCGGCATCAGGTGCAGCTCGCTAAGGATCACGGTGCATCGTGCTATTTCGCCAGCGTCGGCATTGCCAATTCCGAAGGCAAAACCGAGGAAGAAATGACGGTTCCGGTAAAAGGCGTAGCGTATCACGTGGCCTTTGACGGGCTGGTCAAGATGGAACTGCCGGAGGGCGCCGCGTGAACAAGACCCGGCTTGAAGCATTTTCCGACGCCGTGATCGCCATTATTATGACGATCATGGTTTTGGAATTGAAGATACCGCATGGAGCTGATCTCGACGCTCTCAAACCATTGCTGCCCGTCCTGCTTGCATATGTGTTGAGCTTTATTTACCTCGGCATCTACTGGAACAACCATCATCACATGCTGCAGGCTACGCGGACAGTCAACGGCAAAGTGCTGTGGGCAAATATGCATCTGCTCTTTTGGCTGTCGCTGATACCGTTTGCAACCGGCTGGATGGGTGAGAATCATTTTGCGCCGCTTCCAACCGCCATTTATGGAGTGGTGCTGCTCTTTGCAGGATTTGCTTACACGATCCTTCAGAATAAACTGATCCACCATACCAAAGGGGAGAACACCACGCTGGGTGATGCCGTAGGCAGCGACATAAAAGGCAAAATGTCACTTGTCGCTTACCTGCTCGCAATACCGCTGGCATTCGTAAATGAGCACATCTCGCACGCCATCTATGCGCTCGTTGCGATGATGTGGTTTATCCCCGACCGAAGGATCGAGAAAGTAGTTCAGGCAGGATAGCTATACTGCAGTTCCGCCCTTACCGAATATCATTCTTACGATAAAGAGCAAAATGATCGCGCCGATGATCGACATTATCCATCCCGCTGCATAATTATCACCCGCCCAAAGGGTCCGTGCGATCATGCCGCCGACGAAAGCGCCGCCGATGCCGAGAACCGCAGTCAAGATCCACCCGAGTATGCCATCAGGAAAAGCTTCTTTCCCCGGCATCAGCAATCTCGCGATCACGCCAACTACCAAGCCGCCAATTAACTGACCAATCATATTTTTCTCCTCCTAAAAAGATGTTTTCCCCGCATACTTATGCTCTATTACAACATCAAACAAGCATCTACTTTCACTATACCCTAGCGGGGGCATGAAGTTCAGTCTTACGCTACTGCATTTGCGGCGGAAGCAATCGTATATAAGCAAATTCGGCGGTAATTTCTTCGGCGGTATTGCATGCAATGAGGCCCGCAAGAACGGTATCTGGAAAATCTGAGACGAATTCGCCGGCTTCCTTCCATTCTTCATTCTCATCAAGACGCCAGTATGCAGTGAACGCCTTGCCGCTGCGAACGATCTTTAGATCGACTTGGCTGGCGTCGGTCTGGATGTCGTTCGGTGTTATCAGCGGTTTGTAGCTGTTTCCGCTTCGCACGTCGATGCGAAGCCCTTCGCCGCCGCCGCCGTAAGCACGCTCGAACTTCATATAATTGTTTGCGTCTTGATAAATTAGCAATCCGGCACCCTGATAGTTTTGCTTAGGAAGGAATTTCAGGCGAGTCTCGATCTGAAAATCGCCGGTGATGGATTTTACATAACGCGGAGCAGTGTTGTTTTCAAGATTGAGATTTTTTTTCGAAGGAATCTTGATTCGCAAGACACGCTTTTTCACATCGTGCGGTGTCGGGTTGTATTTCTCGTCAGGGTCGATCCATTGCCAACCGACCGGCCATTCTTTTGAATAAGTCGAGAAACTGACATTTACATTTTTTTCGATCCTTTCTCCCTCAGGTAAAACAGCCTTTTGCGATGGGGTCTGCTTATTCTTATTTTCCGGTGGTGACGAGCTGCATGCATAAGCAAAAACCGATAGCAATACTATCGAGAGCCATTCGTTTTTACTGAACCAGCTTTGCATTATAGCTTACGCTTGCCGTATCCACTTCCAGATCTCGGGAATGGTCGCCCGTTTGCCGTACATCAACATGCCGACGCGATAAACGCGGGCGGCGAGCCACACGAGGCCGGCGATCGTGAGGCAGTTGATAAAGACCGAAAGGGCGATCTGCCAAAATGGCGGTACTTCGGCCATTATGCGGACCGGCATTGTCATCGGGGCGACGAAAGGAGCTATCGACGCCCAGAACGACAGGCTCGAATTCGGATCGCGGATGACCGCAAAACACAGATAAAAACCTGTGAGCAAGATCATTATCACTGGAAGGGCGAACTGGCCGCCTTCCTGCACGGTTGTAACGGCCGAGCCGACAAGAGCGTAGATGGACGCATATATAAAATAACCGACGATAAAAAAGGTAAAGAAATAGACGACCATCAGCGGCGTGATGTGCGGCAATGACGCGACGATCTGCGACGCATCAGCCTGCGTTGAGAGAAATGCAAATATCGCCGCCAGCGACAAGACCCAAATTCCCATCTGCGTTAAACCCGCGAGCCCGACACCGACGAGTTTGCCGAACATCAATTCAAACGGCCGGGCCGATGAAAATAGTATCTCGGCGATGCGAGTCTCTTTCTCTTCTACGACCGCACCCATTATTATCTGGCCGTAGATAGTCAATGAAATATAAATGAGCATTCCGATCACGAGCGATGCGATAAAGAGGGCGTCGCTGTCCTTTTCCTCACCCTTGTCGCTGATCGATTTTGAATCGAATTTGACATTTTGGCTGAGGTTTTTCACCTGCTCTTCGCTGATGTTGGCATCTGCCAAACGCTGTGAACGAACAGCCTCGTTCAGCGCGTCTCTTAGTGTGTCGCCGGCAACGAAATCGCCCGCCTTTCGTGAACGAAATTCAAATTTTGCATCCGGAGCGTCAATATCTGCAGGAATAAACAGATATGCATCTATTTCATCCGCCGCAGCCTTTTCATTCAGTTCGCGGCGGAGGCGCTCGATGCCTCTCCCGAACGTGTCGTACTCGATCAAGGTGAATCCCGAAGCCATCTGGCTGGCCGCCTGCCGCATTTTCTCTTCCTGCGATGCGTTCAGATCGACCTTTGAGTCTTTCGCAGCCTCAAGTCCTTTTGCGCGTATATTCTCGGCGGAAAGTTTGTCTTTCAGACGCGGAGCGATCTTGCCCGACTGATCAACGAGCACAAGCCGCGTCTCCTCGCCCTTGATCGAAAATATGATTGCCGGAACCACCGCGAAGCCGACGCCGATCAAAGGAAATAGCAAGGTCCCCAGAAGGAACGTCCATTTCATGACTATCTTTCGGTATTCATGTTTAACGACAGCAAGAAATTTCCTCATCGTTGACCTCCTATTTGGTCTATGAATATGTCGTTCAAACTCGGCTCGACCTTTTCGAACTTGGTGATCGTTGCTCCGGCTTGTATCAATGCTCTTAGCAAGTCCTGCGAATCGATGCCGTTGATCAGTTCGATCTCTAGTTCGTCGGCGTGTTCCTCCATCCGTTTTACCAGCGATCTATCGGCCAAAACGTTGTCACCGCCGACGGCTCGCAGCGCGATGAGATTCTTGCCGTAGCTTTCCTTTACTTCGCGTAAACTTCCGCTGATGACCTTTCTTGACTTGTTTATTAGTAGAATATCGTTGCAAAGACGTTCGGCGGTTTCCATCAGGTGCGTGGAAAAGATGATCGTCTTGTGCTGTGTCTTGAACTCGGCCATCACTTCGATCAAGAACTCTACGTTTATCGGATCGAGGCCTGAAAATGGCTCGTCGAGTATCAGCAGGTCGGGGTCGTGCAGGACGGTCGAGATGAACTGCACCTTTTGCTGCATTCCTTTCGAAAGGTCGGTCGTTTTTTTCTTCTTCCATTCGCCGAGGTCCATCCGTTCGAGCCAAAAATCGATACGCTTGTCAGCCAGGGCAC
>CAZUEI010000023.1:0-13798 GCA_964618985.1 uncultured Chloracidobacterium sp. | reverse complement strand
TGCGTCGGCGAAGTACTGACGGAGCACGCCGTCGACCGTCCATCGCGGGTCGTCGTGAGCTAGCCTAGTCAACCGAATCGACTGAATTTACTAAATCGGTTACATCAGCGGAGTTCCACTTGTCCATTTGTTGCCGTGATCGGCAGACCTTCGTTGAACATTATTCGCTCCCACGTCAGCGGTGAAGCCGAGCCGATCGCACCGACGGCGGTGAATCGGAGATTGAGCAATATGCCGTTTTCGTCTATCGGTAATGGGCCGTAGGCGACGATCCTGAGAAGTCCAGGTTGGGTTGTATTGGAAACTGACATCAGGCCGCGGCTGACAGTTCCGGTGAGGCCGATCGGGTTTTCTAAAGGCCTCATCACGAGAGGATCGTATCGGAGATCGAATTCGTAGGAGATGATATTCTTGCCTGCCGCACCCCGAATAACCACCGGCACAACAAACTCTTTGTTAGCAGGTATCGAGATCTTTGGCGCGCGGACGGTCGTGCTTGTCTTTTGAGCATCGAATGTACGAGCGCCGGCGCCCAACCAGTTACCGGACACTTCGCCCATTAGCAATCCAACGTAATCCTGCCCGGCGATGCTTGAGGTCACCGACGGGTATGTTTGGTTCACAGGGCTGAAAATCCAATTTCCGGTCGATCCGGAAGCAGGGACGGCTACAACGAATCTAGCCACTTGCCCGGCATCGAACGACGAGATCGTGCCGTTGCCGCTTACCTCGGCGACGGTCAACTGACTGCCGGAAAGAGGATTTAAGCCTGTCGCATGCTGTGCGATGCGGGCGGCGTCAAACGAGGTGATCGCTCCATTTTGACTGCCGGAAAGTGAAGGCGTGACGGTATATGAACCCGACCCGAAACCGGTGAGAGCATAGCTGCCGGCAGCATTGGTAAAGGTCGTCACCGGAGTGCTTCCGGCGCCGCTGATGAATACGCTTGATATAAAACGCTGACTCGGCGCGCCGATCGAGTTTCCGTAAGTGATGGTTCCGGTTATCGTCGGGCTCGCCGGCGTGGCTGTCGGCGTCGGGCTTGGCGACGGAGCGTCCGGAGCAACGCGGACATAATAGACATCCTGTTCGCCGTTAAATGTTGCAGTATAGGCGACGTCGGCTCCGGCATTGTCCGAAACGATAGTCATATAGTCGCCCATCTTTGCCTGGTTCGGGTAACCGAGGAAAGGGTCGAACGCGATGCTTACCTCGAGGTTTTGCGACCACGTGATTCCGCCATCAGTGCTGTAAGAATAGAAAAGCTGAGAGTCGGTGTTGTTGACGGCGTTTCGCGTGTCGAGCCAGACCGCGTCGAGGCGGCCGTTCGGTGCAACGGATAATGCAGCCATCCAGTGCCATTTTTCGCCCTTATTGGGAGGGTCGTCATTGATCCTGACCGGCGCTTCGAAGGTTTGCCCGCCATCGGTGCTGCGGGCGAGCATCACGTCGCTGCCCGAGAAAAAACCGAAGGGAATCACGCTCGACAGCATGTAGATATTGTTATTTGTGCTCGCGCCGGAACGATCTACGGCGAGATTGATCTGCCCAAGCAGCCCTACCGGATTTATCGGCTCCTGGACGCTGATGTTGCCGCCAAGATCGACCGGAACGCTTTGATCGAAGGTCGGCGTCACGGCCGCGTTTTTCGCATCAGATGACCGGTTGCACCAGACCTGGCCGCTTTGTAAATTTACGCCGCCGATAAAAAGATTGCCGTTCGTATCGACATCGAGCGTTCCCCACGCCGGGCCATTTGGTATAAAGACCGGATCCATCCAGGTTGAGCCGCCGTCTGTCGAACGGCTGAACTGCCGGCCGCCAAAATTGTTCCCGGCGGTGCTCCATGACTGATACTGAAAGCCGTGTCCCGTGCTGTTCGTGTTATCAACGGTGTGCCATTGCTTGTCGCCGCCCCTCGCATTTCCGCCTGGTTGAAGGTTTACCCATGTCTGGCCGCCGTTGACCGAGCGCCAGATCTGATCGAAAAAACTCTCGATAAGGCTGTTGTAAAAGAACTGCCCCGTATCGGTGGCGACCAGAACAGGGTCACTGCGAAAGACGTTGTTGCTAAGAACGCCCGGAAAAACCCACGTCAAACCGCCGTCGACCGTATAGCCGTAGCCGCCTTCCCTGAAATTTGAACTGACGCTGTCAAACTGACGCCAGCCGATCACCATCTTGTTGTGGTCTGTGGGATCGACCGTGATGGAAGGTTCGTTCGCTGCGTCGCCGGTGATGTTCTGGCCGAGGTTATTAACATTTACCTGACGGCTCGTGAACGCACCAAACGTCGAGTGCATGCCCGGCGAAACACCAGTTTGAAAGAAGGCTGCCGGCGGGTCGCCGTATTTCTCAAGCTCTTCATACACAAGCGGCTTTTGTCGTTGTGCCGGCACAGCCAAAGCGAAAAGCAAAACGACAAATCCGGCCAGAACAGACCGCGGGTATTTTTTTTGAGCGAAAAAAAACATACAACGTATCCTTTAAATCAGACTTTAAATCAGATCTTCAGTTATACGGTTATTTCAGATCGAGGGTTTTCAGATAATCGCGAAATTCGCTGCCGAGGTCGTCGCGTTTTAGGGCGAGTTCGACGGTGGCGATGAGAAAGCCGAGTTTGTCACCGGCGTCGTGGCGTTTGCCTTCGAGTTTGACAGCGTAGAACGGGCGCGACTTTAGGAGGATGCGCATGGCGTCGGTTATTTGGATCTCGCCGCCGGCGCCGGGCTTTGTTTGTTCGATCGCGGCGAAAATGTCAGGCGTGAAGATATACCGGCCGATAATGGCGAGATCTGACGGGGCTTCGGCAAAGGGTGGTTTTTCGACCATGTCCTTTATCTTATAAACGTTTGGCTCGACCTCGTCAGCGTCTATCACGCCGAAGCGGGAAATGTCTTCGCCCGCAACCTGCATCGTCGCGATCACAGGCGCGTTGTATTTTTCAAAAACCTCGACCATTTGCTGCAAAGCGGGTTTTTCGCTGATAACTATGTCGTCCGCCAGCAAAGCCGCAAACGGTTCATTGCCGACGAAATCCTTTGCCTGGTAGATCGCATGGCCGAGGCCGAGCGCCTGTTTTTGCCGTGTGTAGCTGATGTTGGCGATGTCGGACACGGCCCGCACCTGGTCAAAAAGGCCTTGCTTGCCGCGTTCTTTGAGCATCTGTTCGAGCTCGAACGAGATGTCGAAATGATTCTCGATCGAGCTTTTGTCGCGGCCCGTTATTATCTGGATCGATTCGATGCCGCTTGCGACGGCCTCTTCGACGACGTACTGGATCAGCGGTTTATCGACCAGCGGAAGCATTTCCTTTGGCGAGGATTTTGTCGCCGGTAGAAACCTTGTCCCAAGTCCCGCGGCGGGGAAAACAGCCTTGCGAATTTTGTTTGTCATACCAATTTTGCTAGATTCAATTGTAGGATTTTTAATGCAAAGTCGCAAAGATAGGCAAATAAAAGCCGGGAAATGATGCCTCGTGGCCGAGCGAGTGATAACATTGTAATTACACAACGATGCTGGACCTTAATTTTGTAAGAGATAATCTGGACGCAGTTCGCGAGGCACTGAAAAACCGCAATTTTCCCGCCGATGCGCTTGATAAATTTGTCGAGCTCGACGCCGAGCGCCGCCGCGTAATAGGCGAGGCAGATAAGATAAACCAGCAGCGCAACGCCGCCAGCAAAGAGATCGGCTCATTGATGCAGGCCGGCAACGCCGACGAAGCCGCGACCAAAAAGGCCGAGGTCGCCGGGCTGAAAGATAAGCAATCCGAGTTTGAGCGGCTCCGTGATGAGGCTGAGGCAGCGATGCACGAACTGCTTGCAGGCCTGCCGAATATTCCTGCCGCGGACGTTCCTGTCGGTGCCGATGAGGCCGCGAACAAGGAGATCAGGCGTTGGGGCGAGCCGCGTGAGTTTGATTTTGAGCCAAAGGACCACGTCGATCTCGGCGAAGCCCTCGGCATACTCGATTTCGAAAGGGCAACAAAGATCGCCGGTTCACGTTTTGCGATATTAAATGGGGTAGGCGCCCGTTTGAGCCGCGCGCTGATCAATTTCATGCTTGAGATCCACACGTCCGAGCATGGTTATACCGAGACACTGCCGCCTTTTTTGGTCAATCGGACGGCTCTTTTTGGCACAAACCAATTGCCAAAGTTCGAGGAAGACCTGTTTCATATCAAGGACGATCGGCAATTTGCCCTGATCCCGACGGCCGAGGTTCCGGTCACGAATTATCACTCCGAGGAAATTCTTGAAGCCAAAGACCTGCCGCTAAGATATACAGCATACACGCCGTGTTTTCGCAGCGAGGCAGGTAGTTATGGCCGCGACACGCGCGGGCTGATCCGTCAGCATCAATTCGAAAAGGTCGAGTTGGTGAAACTGTGTCTGCCGGAAAACTCATACGAAGAACACGAAAAATTAACAGCAAATGCCGAGCGGATCTTACAGCTTCTCGGTCTGCCGTATCGAACGGTCGTTCTCTCTTCAGGCGATATGGGCTTTGGTGCGCGAAAGACGTACGACATCGAGGTTTGGTTGCCGAGCCAAAAGACGTATCGTGAGATCTCGAGTTGTTCAAATTGCGGTGACTTTCAGGCGCGGCGGATGAACACCCGCTTTCGCCGCGCGGGCGGTGCAAAGCCTGAGTTTGTTCACACTTTGAATGGCAGCGGCCTCGCCGTCGGGCGGACTTGGATCGCCATCATCGAAAACTATCAGCAAGCAGACGGTTCGATTCAGATCCCCGAAATTCTGCTCCCCTTTATGAACGGAATGACACAGATCGGTTGACGAGATCTTGTGCCGTAATTACTATGTAATTATGAAAGCCCAAATAATCCAGATCGGTAATTCGCAGGGAATTCGCATACCAAAAATGCTGCTGGAAGACAGCCGCATTACCGGCGACGTCGAACTGGAACTGCACCCTGACGGCATTCTTATCCGCAATGCGCAGAGGGCGCGTGCCGGTTGGGATGAGGCATTTAAGGCGATGGCTGAAAATGAGGATGATGAGCTATCGCACGGCAATTTATCGACAGCTTTTGAGAAGAAGGAGTGGCAATGGTAAATCGATTTGACGTTTATCTTGTCAATCTGGACGCCGAGCCTTCGAAGGACGCAAAAAATACCCGTCCATGTGTCGTCATCTCGCCGGACGAAATGAACCGCAACATCTCGAACGTGATGATCGCACCGCTCTCGGCCCCAACCGCAAAGTATCCGACCCGGGTTTCTGTAAATTTTCTCAACAACGAACGCGCAATAGTCCTGGACCAGCTCCGCACGGTCGATAAAGTTAGGCTGGTGAAAAAGATCGGTGAGATCGAAAAGGCTGTCCAAAAAGAAACCCTCGAACGCCTGCAGGAGTTATTTGCCGAATGATCTAATTTGTTTGATATTCTTCCCGCACTAATCGCCAGTGCCAAACGTCGCCGTCCTCAGGGTCGCTTTTTTCGGCGATCTTTGTAAGCCCGCATTTCTGCAAAACCTTTGTCGAAGCGTTCCATTCTGCCAGTGTGTGAGCGTCAACCATCCTTACATCACCGTCAGCAAAAGCGTGATCGATCAGGCCTCGCGCGGCCTCGGTCGCTAAACCTTGATTTTCATAGTTCGGTGCGACACTGTAACCAAATTCGACCATGCCGGCATCATCCGGAGCTCCTTTGTAGCCTCCGCAGCCGATCAATTTGTTCTCCGCTTTGTGAATGATGAGATGCATTCCCCAAACCAACGCACGCGGGTCGTCGTCGATCATCTTGATCGAGTAAGCAACTGATTCAGGAAAAATGAGCCATTTATCGGCGAGTTTGACGCCTAGGTGTTCGGCAAGAGCGTCCTCACTCGATAAGAGTATTTCCAGATGCTCCCGTGTGCACGGGATAAGTTTGAGCCTTGTTGTTTCGATCATGCTTTTTGAGCTTTGGCTTTGTTCCAGAGATCGTCCATTTCTTTTAAGCTCGCTTTTTCCAGGCTTTTGCCGTCGCGTTTCAACTCGTCCTCGATAAACTTGAAACGCTGACGGAATTTGCGGTTGGTTTTCTTGAGCGCGGTCTCAGGTTCGACCTCCAAATGCCTGGCGAGATTCATTACGACGAAAAGCAAATCGCCGATCTCTTCGGCCGCGTTTTCGATTTCTCCTTTGCTGATCGCTTCTTTTAGTTCTTTTATCTCTTCGTCCATCTTTTCAAAGATCTGATCTGCGTTCTCCCAATCAAATCCAACCTTTGCGGCCTTTTTTGTGAGTTTTAACCCTTCGAGCAACGCCGGAAAATGGACGGGCACTTCGTCTAGGATTGATTCATGATTCTTTTCGGCTTTCCCTGACGCTTTCCGCTCGTCCGCCTTGAGCTGGTCCCAGTTGTCGAGGACATCCTGTGCCCTGGCCAACTTTGTGTCGCCAAAGACATGGGGGTGCCGCAGAATCAGCTTTTGCGTTACGCCTTCGGCAACCTCGTCGACCGTGAAATCGCCGCGTTCGGCACCGATGGTCGAATGAAACACGACCTGCAACAACAGATCGCCAAGTTCCTCGCGTAAATTGGTAGTATCGCCTGTCTGGTCGGCTTCCTGGATGGCATCAAAAGTTTCGTACGCCTCTTCGAGCAGGTATTGCGAAAGCGAAGCATACGTTTGCTCATGATCCCACGGACATCCACCCGGTGCGCGAAGCCGGGCCATTACTGAGACTAATTCGTCAAAAGATCTGGACATGGGCTAAATTTTGAATTCTTTTTTGCCAAAATGCTAATATCGAGACAGGATTTCAAAAATATGATCGGTAATGACGACAATCAGGAAGAGGTCAGTTTTAAGGTCGCGGACAGGCGAAAGTTTAACTCGGACGGCTCGGTGAAAGACGGTGTCGTACTCGAAGCCGCAAAGATGGAAGAAAAGTCGGCGGATAAAATGAGAGAACAGACTGAGGCTAACGCACAGGACATCGCCGAGAGCACGGAATCAGAAACTCCATTCGAGAGCGAGTCCGACGAAAACGAAATTCCCGGTGCCGAAGACCCGGCGAGTTTTGTGAATTTTCTATCAACCCTGGCCACCAACGCGGCAGCAGCTCTTGGAGCAGTTCCGCACCCGGCAACCGGAAAACGAACGCTCGATCTCGAAACGGGCAAATATTGGCTCGACGTTTTGGGGATGATAAAGGATAAAACCGCTGGCAACCTCCATCCGCAGGAAAATCGCCTGCTCGATGGACTTCTTGGTGACCTGCGGATGCAATATGTTCAACTCGTTCGAGCGACTGAGGAAAAATTAAAGGCACAGGCCGCTCAAAAATTCTCAGGCGCCGATATATTGGGAAAGAAATAGATCAGCCACAGAGCACACAGAGATTTTGAGAAATTGCCTCAGTGATCTCTGTGGCAATTTTCTTTTATGAAACTTACTTTTCTCGGCACTGGCACATCTACCGGCGTACCGTCCATCGGCTGCGACTGCGAGACTTGCCGTTCGGACGATCCGCGAGACAAGCGTCTTCGGGTTTCGATTCTTATCGAGCACCGAGACAAAAAGGTCCTCGTTGATACTTCAATCGATTTTCGCCAACAAGCTCTGCGGGCAAAGATCAGCCACCTTGACGCGGTTCTCATAACCCATTGCCATGTCGATCACGTTTTTGGGCTCGATGACATCAGGCCGCTCAATTTTCGCCACGGGGCGATGGGGGTTTACGCCAATGAGATCGCCTGGACCGACCTTAGGAGAATTTTCAAATATATTTTCGAGCCGACACACTTCGGGGGTGGTTTGCCGCAGTTGATACCACATACGGTTCAACCTAATTCGCCGTTTTGCATCGGTGAAGATCTTGAAATAAGGCCGCTCGAGGTGGTCCACGGCAAACTGCCGGTTGTAGCCTATCGCTTTAACGATTTTGCATACGCGACTGATCTTAAGATCATTCCGCCCGATTCGATGGCCGGCCTTCGCGATCTGGATGTTTTGGTTTTAGATTGCGTCCGCATCAAGCCCCACTCTACGCATCTCTGCCTCGAAGAAGCCCTCGATATAATTGCCGATCTCAGGCCAAAACGTGCTTTTCTCACGCACCTCAATCATGACATTTTGCATGAGCGAGATTCCCGCCTTTTGCCCGACAATGTCTGGTTTGCCCACGACGAATTAGTTGTTGATCAAGATTAGAGCCTACCAATTTCTCTTAAAAATCGTGTTACGAAATGTTTAATTCTTGATTAAATTAAACTTGCATAATTGGTGTCGTGAAAACACAGTCAGGTTTAACGCATTACCTCACCCACCGCGCTTTAAATAGTGAAATAACAGGGTTTAGAAGAAAGTTTTAAAACCACTACATATTGGGTTGACAAAGTGTTTTGACTACAATATAGTCTATATCCACTGCAGGAAATAGCCTTTGATTTTTTATCCAAAGACCCGCCTGCAATTACACAAATATATCAGTGTGAATAACGGCCACGCTCGAAAAACACCAAGCGTGGAGGTGGGATTTTCTCTCTCTTTTTCACGCAAAACGACCTACTAAAATGGACACGTTCTTAGCACAAACAGGCACAGCAGCAACCCGCCAAAAAGACGACTTGGCTCAGACCTCGATGCAGGTCCGCAAACGTAACGGATCGCTTGAACCGGTCGATATTAATAAGATCGTCCGCGCGATCACGCGATGCTGCGTCAATCTGCCATCAGTGGACAGCCTGCGTATCGCGACAAAGACGATCAGCGGCTTGTATGACGGCGCAACAACAAAGGAGCTTGATAAACTTTCGATCCAGACCGCGTCCAGCCTCATATTTGAGGAGCCGGAATATTCGCTTCTCGCGGCTCGTTTATTGAATCAATACATTGAGAAAGAGGTCCGCAATCAAGAGATACATTCGTTCTCACAGTCAATCGCTTTCGGCGTAAAGGAAGGCTTGATCGGCGAGCGTGTCGCAAATTTTGTGATCCAAAACAGCCGTAAATTGAATGACGCGATCGATCACACGCGAAACGATCTGTTTGAGTTCTTTGGTTTGCGCACGTTATATGACCGTTATCTCTTAAAAAATCCGGTTACTCGCGACGTTATCGAATCGCCGCAGTTTTTCTGGATGCGCGTCGCCTGCGGCCTGGCAGAAAACCCTTACGAAGCGATCGATCTTTATCGTCTTTTTTCGTCGTTGGAGTATGTTCCATCGACGCCAACGCTCTTCAACTCGGGCACACAGCATGAACAACTTTCCTCGTGCTTTTTGCTCGATTCCCCTCAGGACAGCCTCGATAGTATTTACCGCAAGTATTCCGATGTCGCCATGCTCTCTAAGTTTTCTGGCGGCATCGGAATTGCCTATCATCGAGTCCGCTCAAGAGGGTCACTGATTCGCGGCACCAACGGCCATTCGAACGGCATTGTGCCGTGGCTGAAAACACTCGATTCCAGTGTCGCGGCCGTAAACCAGGGAGGCAAACGAAAAGGGGCGTGCTGCGTCTATTTAGAAACATGGCACGCAGATATTGAGGACTTTCTCGAACTCCGCGACAATACCGGCGACGATGCGCGGCGCACGCATAACCTGAACCTCGCAAACTGGATACCCGATCTATTTATGAAGCGTGTCCAGGCCGACGGCGTTTGGTCTTTGTTTGACCCCAAGGCCGTGCCGCATTTTCCGGACCTGTATGGTGAGGAATTTGAAGAAGCATTTTTGAAAGCAGAGCAGGAAGGCCTATTTATGCGTCAGGTCAACGCCCGCGACCTTTACGCCAAAATGATGCGGACGATGGCGCAAACTGGTAACGGCTGGATGACATTCAAAGATGCCGCGAACCGTAAATCGAATCAAACCGCCCGACCAGAAAATGTCGTTCATCTCTCAAATCTCTGCACCGAGATCATCGAGGTCACGTCAGAGAATGAAACGGCTGTCTGCAATCTCGGTTCGATCAACGCCGCGCGTTATGTAAAGGACGGCGAGTTTGATTACGAAAAGCTGCACCGCAATGTGCGGCTGGCCGTTCGTCAATTGGACAAGGTAATTGACCTCAACTACTACGCCATACCTAGCACGGCAGGTTCGAACAATCGCTGGCGCAACATTGGACTTGGGCTGATGGGGTTGCAGGATGTTTTCTTTCAGATGCGTCTGCCGTTTGACTCGGATGAGGCACGCAGTGTCTCCGCCCGCATTCAGGAAGAGATCTATTTCGCCGCACTCAATGCGTCATCTGATCTTGCAATCGAACGCGGCGTCCATCCGGCGTTTCTAGAAACGCGGGCCGCCCACGGCGATCTGCAATTCGATTTTTGGGGCTACACGCCCGATGATATGGGACGTTGGGATGCCCTCCGTGAAAAGATCAGGGCGACCGGATTGCGAAATTCTTTAATGATCGCAATTGCCCCGACCGCAACGATCGCTTCGATCGCAGGCTGTTACGAATGTATCGAGCCTCAGGTTTCGAACCTGTTTAAGCGAGAGACCTTGTCGGGCGATTTTGTCCAGGTCAACAAATACCTTGTTCAGGAGTTAAAGGGTGTTGGCCTGTGGACAGATGAGATACGCAACAAGATCAAACTCGCCGAAGGTTCGGTGCAGGATATCGACGAATTTAGCCCTGAGCTAAAAGCGATCTACCGTACTTCGTGGGAGATACCGATGCGTTCGTTGATCGACATGGCCGCCGACCGCGGAGCGTTTATTGACCAAAGTCAGTCGCTCAACCTGTTTATGGAAAGCCCGAATATCGGTAAGCTCTCGTCGATGTATATGTACGCGTGGCAAAAGGGCTTGAAGACGACGTATTACCTGCGTTCGCGTCCGGCGACGCGTATTGCTCAGGTATCGGCAGAAAACATCCAGATACCGGCTGAAGTAAAAAAGACTTATACCGACGAGGAAGCGTTGGTCTGTTCGCTCGAAAATCCGGAAGCTTGTGAGGCTTGCCAATAGATAATCAGAAAAATTATGTTGCTCGATCAAGGATTCAACTTAACTCTTCGTCCAATGAAGTATCCGCAGTTTTATGAAATGTATAAAAATGCGATAAAGAATACGTGGACGGTCGAGGAAGTCGATTTTTCGACCGATGTGAATGATCTGCGCAGCAAAATGACGCCGTCCGAGCGTCATATGATCAATCGTCTGGTGGCATTTTTTGCTACCGGTGATTGTATCGTTTCAAATAATCTTGTCCTCAATCTCTACAAGCACATAAATTCCCCCGAAGCGCGGATGTACCTCTCGCGGCAGCTTTACGAAGAGGCTGTTCACGTTCAGTTTTACCTGACGCTGCTCGACACCTACATTCCCGACCACCGCGAGCGCGAGCAGGCATTTGCGGCCGTTCAGAACATTCCGTCGATCCACAAAAAGGCCGAGTTTTGTTTTAAATGGATCGACACTATCCAGAGTTTGGAAAGTTTGCAGACCAAGGATGACCGGCGGCAGTTTTTGCTCAATCTGATCTGTTTTGCGACCTGTATCGAGGGGCTGTTTTTCTTCGCCGCTTTTGCGTATGTTTATTTTCTGCGGTCAAAGGGTTTGCTTCACGGCCTGGCGGCGGGAACGAACTGGGTCTTTCGCGACGAATCGGCTCACATGGCGTTTGCGCTCGATGTCATTAAAGAGGTCCGCAACGAAGAGCCCGATCTTTTTGACGAACACCTCCATCGCCAGATCGTCGAGATGATCGACGAAGCCGTGGAGTGCGAAATGCAGTTTGCCGAAGACATTCTGAGCGGCGGCATTTCTGGATTGTCGGTCGCTGATATGCGGCAGTATCTCGAATTCATCGCCGACCAGCGTCTGATCATGCTCGGCCTGCCAAAAGTTTACGGAGCAAAAAATCCTTTCTCATTCATGGATCTGCAGGACGTTCAGGAACTCGCCAACTTCTTTGAACGACGCGTCTCGGCGTATCAGGTCGCGGTTGCCGGAGAGGTCAGTTTTTCAGAGGCTTTTTAATTCTATTGAATTCCTGTTAACGGATTTCCAAAAAATCCCATTGACTTTGCGTTTACGGGGTTCCATTTATCCAGCGTTCCCATCACTTTGACCGGCAAAAGAACGCCGTTTGTCTTGAGGTTATTCTGTTTGGCTATTCCGTTGTCGGCAAAGTTGCCGTTGGCGATCGTGAATTTGGTCTCGCGTACCTGTTCGCCGTCGAAATAAATTTTGACCGTGTATTCGCCCGGCATTTGATTAATGATTTTTGTATCTTTATACATCGTGAAGCTGCGCATTTCCTCCTCGACGATAAACTCGGCCAGTTTCGGCCAGCTAAACCTGAATTCACGCCAGAACAGCGATCTGTCGTCGCCTCTCTTCCAGGCGTAATAATCTCGTTCGGAGCTAACGCCTCCGCCGGTGTCGTCGGTTGATGCGATCTGCTGGCCGTTGTAAAAGAGACGCGCCTCGAGATTGTCAACTTTCAGGTCGCCCTTGAACCACATCCGCACGCCCGGCGTTGCTACCTCGCGTGAAAAATCGACATCGGCGATGCCTATCGGCAGTTTCCAGTCGTGATCGACGTAGTAGTCCACTTCGTTTTTATAACGCGCGTCGGAATACTGCGGTTTGTAGCGAACTACCTTGAACTTGCCCTGGAACATCGTAGAGCCGTCGCGGATGTTCGTAATTTTTATCCCAAAGAGCCCGCCGGTAACGATCGCTTTCTTGTCACGCTCACCGTCGCTTACGCTTGACGCCAACGACGTGCCTTCGCTGATGTTGAATCCGCCGCGCCACTCCAACGCCTCGCTAAACCACGGCGAACCGTCGGGCATTGTGTATTCGGCCTTGAACCGCTGTTTACTTGAGCCGCCGTAAAGTACTAGGAACCTGATCCGCGGCGCCCAACTCGTGTTGTGATTGTCGTTCGGGATCTTCCAATGATACTCCCAACGCTCGACGCCGATCTCAAGCGTATCGGCCAAAAATTGCGGCTCCGACGGCGGCTCTGGTTTAACGGCATACGGCCCGCCCGAACGCGGTGCTGAGCCGGTTGTAACGGATTTGGTTCCGGATTCCGAACCGTTGGAAGGCGGAGGCGGCGTTTCAGCCGTTGGCTGCGATTTTGGAATGCTGATCTTGGGCAACTTTGGAAATTGAGCCGAAGCCGCTTGAACAAAACAGACAGCGCTTAACAGCACTAACAGCGTGAATACAAAAAAGGGACGTTTCATTTTCATTGCCTCCTGCCGGAATTTATTACTTTGGTTACTCAATCATAAATCACAACTATTGTGTGTCAAAGGCAAGTCTGTTCAGTTCCAAGAATTTTGCCCACGAAATACACGAAAGACACGAAATAGGAGATAGCTCTTTGTTTCGTGTCTTTCGTGTATTTCGTGGGCCTAAATTATAATGTTCCTAGAATGAACAATCAGATCACGGATTTTATCAAGCACCACTATCGGCATTTCAACTCTGCGGCGTTGATCGATGCCGCTGAAGGTTACAAAAAACATCTTGAGTCGGGCGGCAAGATGATGATCACGCTGGCCGGTGCGATGTCCACGGCCGAACTAGGATTGAGTCTGGCCGAGATGATCCGACAGAACAAGGTGCAGATCATCTCGTGCACCGGAGCCAATCTTGAAGAGGATCTATTCAATCTCGTCGCCCACGATTTTTATGAACGCGTGCCGCATTACCGCGACCTGACGCCGCAGGACGAGCAGGGCTTGCTCGATCGGCACATGAATCGCGTGACCGACACTTGCATACCCGAGCACGAAGCGATGCGGCGGCTCGAAAAGGCAATGGTCGAGGTTTGGACGCACGCCGAGGCCGAGGGCAAGCGCTATTTCC
>CAZUEI010000022.1:0-13878 GCA_964618985.1 uncultured Chloracidobacterium sp. | reverse complement strand
GAGCCTCCGGTTTTGTTAAATATGCGGAATTGGGAATTTGACATCGCAACATAATGATTAGGCCCGACGTCTCCAACCGGATCAGGCGGCGCGCAGCCGCTGCAGCCGAGGATAGCGTCAAAGCTCAAGAGAGGCGTCGGCATCACCAACGGCGCAAATGGCGTAGTGACGGACTGCACAGCTTCGTCAATATCCTGAATGCCAAGCGGCCCCTCAAACCCTGTCTTCTTTCGCTCTTCAAATTTGTCGCGGTCAAGCTCTTCTTTCGCCGGATAGCCTTTCATCGTCCGCAGCGGCGGCGACACGTCAAATCTTTCGGCGATCTTCACGCCGCGATACATCCCTCGCGCCGTGTCCTGATTAACAACGGCACGCGACTGCATCGAGCCGACATTGCCCGATGTATTAAAAAGCACGAATGATAAAACCACAACTACGGCAATCAACGCCGCACGGCTGATGGTTCGGCGAGACAATAATGTGTTTCTTGTCATAACATAAAGACCCCTTTGCGATCGATTTTTTCAGCTAAGACGAGCAATGAAAGATAAGCACATTGTAAACGGAACTTTACGATAAATAAAGCGAAATTGTGACAAACAGGATTCATGGCTAAGTTTGTGATAAACTAACGCAGGCTCGGCACCTTGAATCTTTGCCGTTGTCCTTATAGTCACAACACATGCCCGACAAAGGAACAGGATCTCTGCCCCGAATCTTGGCCATTGCGAAAAATGCCTTTCGCGAAGCCGTCCGTGACCGCATTCTCTACAATCTGATACTTTTTGTGCTTCTGATCACGGCGAGCGCGATCTTCCTGGGTGAAATGACCGCCGGACAAGAGGCTCGAGTGATCGTAAATCTCGGACTGAGCACAATGCTTATCTTTGGCGCGTTTATCTCGATCTTTGTCGGCGTCAGCCTGGTCTGGAAAGAGATCGAAAAACGAACGGTTTATTCAATATTTTCAAAACCTGTCGGGCGGGGCGAATTCATTATCGGGAAATATCTTGGTCTTTGCCTGACCTTGCTGGTGAATGTTGCGATCATGGGTGTCGGCGTGACGCTGGCGCTGCTTTATGTCGGCGGCGGCAGATTTGTCGAGGGAATATGGACGGCGATACTGCTGATCTTTCTTGAACTCACGATCTTGACTGCGGTCGCAATAATGTTTTCTTCATTCTCAACTCCCGCCTTGTCTGCCCTGCTGACATTTATGGTATTCGTGATCGGACATTTCAGCGCGAGCTTGCGCGACATGGCACAGGAAATTGGATCAAAACAGGCAGCAGTGTTTTTTGAAGCAATCTATTATCTGCTGCCAAACCTTTCTCATTTTAGCTTTATCACAGAAACGTCGAGCGGGATGATCCCGCCAGTACATTTGATAGTCAGCGTAGGTTTTTATGCCTTTGTTTATGATGCTATTTTGCTGACCTTGACCGTGGTAATTTTTAGCCGACGTAATTTTAAATAATGAAAGAATCTCTGCTGCAAAGAGTAATATTGCCCGCCGTGATCATCGTGGTCGGATTTGCCGCGGTCATTTCTCTTAGTGGACATATTTCGAATATTCGCCCGCAACTGCCGGTGGGTTACGAGGATTCCGACCTGAGCGTAAGAGGCTCGCATCTGAAAGGTTTTGCTCTTGGCATGGAAGGCCTGCTGGCAGATTTTTATTTTATGCGTTCGCTGCAATATATTGGCAAAAAGATACTCGAATCAAGGTCCGAGGACATTAACATCGACGACCTTACGTCTTTAAATCCGCGACTTTTGCACCCGTTGCTTGATACCGCGGCCGATCTAGATCCGCATTTTATAGCGCCTTATTCATACGGAGCGATGATACTGCCCGCGATCGACCCGCAAAAAGCAATCGATCTCGCCTCAAAAGGCATTACAAACAATCCGAATGAATGGAGGCTTTACCAGCATCTTGGGTATATATATTGGAAACTTGGCCGTTACAATGAAGCGGCGGAAACTTATGGAAAAGGCTCGCAAATCACCGGCTCAGCGCCGTTTATGAAGATGATGGCCGCGACGATGAAAACTGAGGGCGGCAGCCGCGAAACGGCCCGGGCAATCTATCGTCAAATGCTCGAAGGTACGGAAGATGAGCAAGTGCGGATCACTGCAGAACGAAGACTGTTGGAGCTCGATTCGCTCGACGAACGTGAAGCGATTGATCGTGCATTAAATGAATTCCATGAAAAAGCGGGGCGCTGTGCAAATAATTTTGGCGAGATACTGCCGATGCTGATAAAGGTTAAGCTGCCTGAAAACAGGGATTTTCGTATTAATAATGCAAACCAGCTTGTTGACCCGACCGGTGCGCCTTATGTCCTGGATAAGGAAAATTGCCGCGTCCGGCTCGATGCTGAACACACAAAGCTACCCTTAAAATAAGTTATGGAATACGCCGTTGAGATAAAAGATCTATCCAAGGATTACGAAACTGGTTTCTGGATAAAGAAGTGTGTGCGGGCTCTCGATAATCTTACTCTCAATGTCAAGAGCGGCCAGATATTCGGCTTTCTCGGCGGCAATGGCGCAGGCAAAACCACGACGATCAAAACGCTGATGAGCCTCATCTTTCCCACGACAGGCTCGGCAAAAATTCTCGGCCATGACATTGCGGATGTTCAAATGCACCGACGCATCGGTTATTGTCCTGAGAATCCATATTTTTACGATTACCTGACTGCACGAGAGTTGATGAATTATTTCGGAGAGCTTTTCGGTTACGATCAATCACGTCGCAAAACAAAAACCGAAGAACTGCTAACCGCCGTCGGCCTAGACGAAAAAGATTGGAAAAAGCAACTGCGTAAATATTCCAAGGGAATGCTTCAACGCGTCGGACTTGCCCAATCACTCATCAACGATCCCGAGATCGTCTTTCTTGACGAACCGATGAGCGGCCTCGATCCGGTCGGCCGCCGCGAGATCCGAGAGCTGATCGCCGGCCTCCGCGACAAAGGCACCACCGTTTTTATGTCCACGCATATTCTCTCGGACATCGAGGCTCTCTGCGACGAGGTCGCTATTCTTCGTAACGGAAAATTGGCAGCTACCGGAAATCTCAACGACCTGCTCACCACAAGCGGCGAATCGCGTTCACTTGAGATCAGTGTTCAAAATGTTGCGGCCGACGCGATCCGCGAACAGATCGAATTCATTCCCGGTGTGACGCTCACGCCGAAACCTAGCGGAGTAATCATCCGCGTCCTCGACGAAACCGACATCAACGCCGTCCTCGAAATCACCCGCAAAGCCGGCGGCCATCTCGCATCAATTCAACCTGTGAAACAATCACTTGAGGAATTGTTTGTAAAAGAAACACAGAACTAATTCTCAACCCTAATTGCGGTAACCTTCCATCGAATATTTGCACGGTCGTCGTCCTTCGCAAAGCCGTCTAGTGAGAGCGTAACGGGAATTGTCTGATCGGGTTCGAGACGCTCAACCTGCGTTGGCACGACGAGAATGCGTTTTTCTTTCAGGACCTTATTGAACTGAGTGACGACACCGCAATTGATCTCAAGAGCATTTAATGTTCGCGTGCCTTTATTGCGTATCTTCCCGTTGATAAACATCGAGATCGTGCCGGTTACCATTGGCGATTCCACCGTATTTTTGTCAGTCGATATAATTATGTCCTTGGTAAGTTCGGCAAATTCCGGCGAGCCTTCGCGAAATGAACCTTCGAGTATCTTCGCAGTTTGTTCCTCCATCGAAGGCCTTAATGAAATCACCCATAGCGCTGCCCCGATAACGACTACTCCTACCAACAAGGCAGCAACAAATACCTTATTGATGCCTTTTTTCTCTGCGGGTTTGAACAAATCTTCCATAAAAGAATTCTAACGCACTTGCTTAATTAGACAACAAGTTTCAGCGAAAGGTTCCAATAGGTTATCATTTTTACCAAGAACCAAAAATGTCCACGTCCAGGGCGAAAATTTCACCGCTGCCATCCTACGTCGAGGCCGTTTTGCCCGTTCCGCTGCGGCGTGCTTTTACCTATCGTTTACCGGAAGAGATGAGAGGTTGGATAAAGCTCGGAGCGCGGTTGAAATTGCCTTTTGGGCGGCGAAATCTGACAGGTTATGCGGTCGGTTTGCATTCCGAGCTTCCGCCGGATGTAGAGATCGACGAATCGAAGATCAAAGACGTTATCGAAGTAATGGATGATGAGCCGCTCATCACGCCCGAGATACTTAAACTGACGCAGTGGACGGCGGATTATTATGCCAGCTTTTGGGGCGAGATGCTCAAGGCCACTTTGCCGGCCGGAATAAACTCCGAAAAAGTGCGGCCAAAGCGGAGAAAAGCTGTTCGCCTGATTTCGACCGTTACGGACGATGAGGACAAGCCGCTGACAGATCAACAGCAATGGATCATCGACCTGCTGGAATCGAACGCCGGAAAAATGCTTTTTACTGACGTGCTCGAACAAGCTGATGTCGGAGCATCGCCGATAAACACGCTCGCAAAACGGGGCATCGTCGAGGTGTTTATCGAGGACGTTATGCGCGACCCTTTGGCCGGTGCAGACTTTCCTGAACACAATGACATTACACTGACAGGTGAACAGCAGACTGCTCTCGACGCGATAACCGAGGCGTTAAAAAATGAAGGCGCTTTTAAGGCATTTCTTCTACACGGCGTGACGGGCAGCGGCAAGACCGAGGTTTATATCAGAGCGATGCAATCCGCTCTTGAAACCGGGCGATCAGCAGTGATGCTCGTGCCTGAGATCGCTCTGACGCCTGTGTTTTCGCGGCGGCTGCGGACGATCTTTGGCTCGAATGTGGCCATACTGCATTCAAGCCTGTCACAAGGCGAGCGGTTTGATGAATGGCGGCGGATAAGACGCGGCGACGCACGAATTGTGATCGGGACGCGTTCTGCTGTGTTCGCTCCGCTTGAAAACATAGGCCTGTTGATCGTTGACGAGGAACACGACTCGTCATACCGCCAGCACGAATCGCCGTTTTACAACGCCCGTGATGTCGCAGTGATGCGAGCGCATTTCGCCAGAGCAGTCGTCGTCCTCGGTTCAGCAACGCCCGCGATGGAGTCGTTTTATAACGCTCAGACAGGCAAATACACATATTTACGGCTGCCAAACCGTATCGGCGGCCTTGGATTGGCAGAAGCGCAACTCATCGATATGCGCGAGGTTTTCAAACGCGCGGGCAAGGACGTGGCGCTCTCGCCAGAACTGCTCGAAGCCATCGAGACAACACACGCCAAAGGCGAGCAGGTCATCATCCTGCTCAACCGCCGCGGCTTTTCGCAGTTCGTACTTTGCCGGACGTGCGGCGAGACGATGAAATGCAAAAATTGTGACATCACGCTCACCTTTCACCGTCGCGACAGCAAGCTGATCTGTCATTACTGCAACTACCGCGAAAAAGTACCGAAAGTCTGCCCGCATTGCCAGAGTGAATATCTCTATTTCGTCGGCGAAGGCACCGAGAATATAGCCGACCAACTTGCCAAAAAATTTCCAGCGATGAAGATCGCCCGCGTTGACCGCGACACAATGACGCACAAGGGCGAGATTGACGAAGTGCTGTTGAAATTTGCGGCCGGCGGCTTGGATATGCTTGTCGGGACGCAAATGATCGCAAAAGGGCATGATTTTCCAAATGTGACGCTTGTCGGCGTGATCTCAGTCGATATTGGTCTTGGCCTTCCGGATCTACGTTCGGCTGAGCGCACATTTCAGCTGATCACGCAGGTCGCCGGACGCTCTGGCCGAGGGACGAAAGCTGGTAAGGTTTTGATCCAGACGTATTATCCAGAGCATTACGCCCTGCGTCATGCACGGGAACAGGATTACGACGGATTTTACAAAGAAGAGATAAAGTTCCGCGAGCGCTTAGGTTATCCGCCGTTTTTTGTGCTGGCATCAATAATGATAAAACACCGCGACCTTGCTTATGCGTCGAAAAACGCAAATATTCTGCGGCGTTCGCTTGAAGCTGCAAATACGGCGAAAAACGCGCGAATTCTTGGCCCGGCACCGGCTTCCCTTTCTCGTCTGAAAAACGAATACCGCCTTCAGATAATCATCAAAGCAATCAATCGCAAATCATTGAGAGAAACGCTTGACATCGCCCTCGCCAACGCCGAAACGCACGGCTGCGACCTTCGTGCGATAAACGTCGAGATTGATCCAGTAAATTTAATGTAGGAAAAGCCTAGTTAACCGCTTTCGAACTCAATTCCGATTCTTTCAATTTCACCTGTGCATAGACTTCAGCCATCGAAAGTTTGCAATTGATGGAATCGAGATTGATGACGTCGTCGCGTTCGTTGTAGATACGATAGATCCATTGTTTGGCGTTTTGGCGGGCGTAATGCTCGACACGCATTTCGTTTTCGTTGACCAGCAGGCATTCCTTAATTTTGGGCACGGCGAGAAAGCCTTCGAGCTTTTGGCTGCGGCTGCCGGACTTGGCCGCGCTGGAACATATCTCAACAACAACCGTCGGATTTTGAAGTGTTTCGGAGTTCTCCCCGCCGAATGAAGGTTCGCCGCTTACGACTACCACATCGGGAAAACAGACCGAGTTTCTGCCAATGCTAACCTGCATATCGTTTGCATAAACTTCGCAACTGCCGCGATTAACGCGGCTGCCTATTGCGACGACAAAATTGGTCGTGATGAGATTATGCCAGCGGTTCGCCGTCGGCTTTGCAATGACATTCCCATCAATTAACTCATTTTTCACGGCATCATGTCGTACGGTGGATTGAAGACTCTTTGGTTGTCTGGTACCGGATTGGGCTGGCGCTGTAGGGCTCATATTGCAAAAACTGCTCCTTTCAAAAACTAGCAAATACGGCCGGGAGTAGGAACTACAAAGACTGCGGGCTTTGCGTGGGCTGATTTGTTTGCTAAAAATAGTGTGACACACGCGAGGGGCGCGTATCAAGGATATTTTAATGAAACTTGTCCATTTGGCTGAACACACTCACTCAACTATCGAGCAAGGCTCGCCCGAACTTGAGATAAACTCCGCCGCCGGGCTCGATATTGCAGTCCTTGGCGACATAACATTTCTCGCCAATCCGAAATACGCGTCTCAAATAAAAGACACAAACGCCTCGGCCATCTTTTTGAATGAAGGAGTCGAGATCAGCCGTAACGACATTGCGGTATTGCGGGCAAAGGACTCGTATCTCGCCTACACGCGGGCGATGCGTTTGTTTTTTCCTGAAATGGAAATAAAGCCGTTCATCCATCCAACGGTAGTTATCGACTCAACCGCAAAAGTTGCCGATAAAGTTGAAATTCACGCTCATGTCGTAATCGGCGCAAATTGCGAGATCGCAAGCGGAGTTCGGGTAATGCCGAACGTAACAATCTACGATGGAGTGATCATTGGTGAAGATTCGGTAATTCATTCGGGTGTCTCGATACTTACCAATTGCGAGATCGGCAAAAGATGCATCGTCCAAAATAACTCGACGATAGGCTCTGACGGTTTCGGCTACGCAAAGGACGAGAAAATGCATTGGCTGAAGATACCGCAAACCGGCCGCGTCGTGCTTGAAGACGATGTCGAGATCGGAGCAAATACCGCCATCGACAGCGCCTCCGTTGGTGAAACTCGTATAAAACGCGGAGCAAAGATCGACAATCTCGTGCAGATCGGCCACTCGTGCACTGTCGATGAAGATGCTTTGATCTGTGCACAGACGGGCCTTGCCGGAAGTTCGCACATCGGCAAACGGGTGATTCTCACCGGGCAAGTCGGAATCGCTGGCCATCTAAAAGTCGGCGACGACGTGGTAATCACTGCAAAATCAGCAACGTCACACGACGTGGAACCAGGAAAAATAATCTCAGGAATCCCGGCATTCGATAACAAAGATTGGCTGCGTTCGACAGCCGCATTTCGCAAACTTGGCGAGATGGCTTCGCGATTGCGAGCGCTCGAGAAAAAGGTATTTGGCGACAATAAATAATATGCATAATCGGGAAACATCAAACTCAGGCTACGAGATCACGCCACTCAATGAAGAAGCAATCGAGCGGCTCGCGCAAGACTTGAACGAAGAAGAATATCGAATTCTCCTAAACCACGGCACCGAACCGGCCTTTTGCGGAACGCTGCTCGATAACAAGTTGAACGGAACCTACGCCTGCCGCCTGTGCGGTCTGCCTTTGTTCAGTTCGAGTCATAAATTCAATTCAGGAACCGGCTGGCCATCGTTTTATCGGCCTTTTGATAAAGATCACCTGACAAATATCGAGGACAACAGCTACGGAATGCGCCGCGTCGAGATACGCTGCGCAAGATGCGGCGGGCATCAGGGACATGTCTTCCCTGACGGCCCGCCGCCAACCGGACAGCGTTATTGTCTGAATTCCGCGTCGCTCGAGTTTTTCCCCGAGGGCGACGAAATTCCTCAACGTTCCTGATTTCTATTCGGGATCGTTCGGATCATTAAACAAAACGCCCAGCTTTATGCTGCCGTGCCCGTTCTGCGGATAACCTAACGCGCCCGGATTGCCGGGATCGAGATTCGATGCCGTATCGTCAGGCGGAAACACTATCAACGAATTCAGGAACGCGATCAGATCCTGCTGCTTATTCGCATTCAGTGACGCGAACGCATTACGTGCTTCCTGAGCTTCGCCGCCATGACGCAGGATCACTTCCATAAGGTTGATGCTTCTGCCGTCGTGCCCGTACGGAGGAGTCGAGCCAACACCCCAAAGCGCAGTCGTGATCAGCGCGGTGCGCATTGTCCCGTCATAATTCTTTTCATAGAATGCAGACCCGATGTCGTGTCGCTTGAAGTCCGTGAAAATATTCCTGACCAGGAATGAAGCCCCATTCGGCTTCTTCCAGCTTGGGTAAATATTGCTGTCGTTAACCGGTGTGAACAACGGCTGCGCCGTCGCAAACAGACTGTTAAAAATGCCGCGCTGCTTATCATAAACCGTCTCGACGTCAGCCACGCGCCTGTCTCTTTCGATCCTCAGATCGGGCACGTGACATCGGGCACAGCCGATGCTCACAAATTGCTCACGGCCTTTTGCGGTTTGCTGTGTCTGCTCATAGGTTCCCGCTTTGAAATAATTCAAGAGGTAAAACTCAAGATGATCTACAATGCTCGCCGGGATCTCATGCACGATACCGTCGTTGTCGGGATCGTCAAGAGCATCTTCGGCTAATGGCCCTTCGATCTGATCAAGCGAACCGTCAAGCACCATACCAGATTCTGTTGTGATGCGTGCCCCATTATGGGCGGCAAGCAATTGCGGATCAACAGACTGTAATCCCATCTCATTATTAAGTGCTCCAACAATGAATTCGCGGATCGAGATCGTTCCGCCGTGATGAAAAAACGGACGCACACGCAGATCGGTGTCAACTCCTGATACTTCGGACGTATTGAAAGTATTGTTCGGCAAAGCCGTTATTCTGCCGTAATTGATCCCTTTGCTAACAAGGTTCTTTGTGACCGAACGGTTCTGCGCAACAGCTTCCGCTGCAGCGGCAGCTTTTATCGCCCGCAAATCAGTTGTGATCTCGTCTGCCAGCATTTCCTTCAAGCCCAGCCCAAAAAGATGCGGAGCGTCGCGGCTGTCGGGCCTCGTGACAACATCGCCGCCAAAACCCGCCGACCCACGCGGCCGCCCGTGACAGCTTGCACAGCTATCCGACATTCCCGCGCCAAACTGTAGATTAAGAGTTATATCGCCTATGCTGTCGCCGGCGATCGGCCCCTGGCCTTCGGGCCTCAAAAATTTCCGCTGGAACAACTGGCGGCCTCGCCGTATCGCTCGAAACGGATCGCGATGAATGATAAAAGACGACGAATCGGGCGTCGTCCAGTTTCCCTGCCCCGCACCTACCTGCTGCGTTAACGACTTTGCGATGCCCATACCTGCTGCATTCGGGTTACGAGTTTTGTCGATCAACTGTGCATCGGCTGTCTGGCCCAACCAATAAAGAGCCCCGCCTGCAAATGCAAGCACCAATCCAAATTTAAACCACTGGATACGGCGGTTTACCACACTACCCATTGTGAGTACCTCCTAATGTAATTAACGTTTAAAAATTGAGAATTGTCGGAACGGCGCTAATATTAGTAAAATTTTAATCCAATTGCAAGTAAAATTAGTTTGACTTGAAGCTTTTTTCTGCCTCCAGCAAGATTTCTTTGCGCTCGATTCCCCATCGATACCCACTGAGTTTGCCGTCGCTTGCGACTACGCGGTGACACGGAATAACGACGGCGACGCGATTCTTAGCACACGCCTGGGCAACCGCTCGTACTTTCTTCTTGTCACCGATGGCCTCAGCAACTTCGCTGTAAGATCGCGTCTCGCCGTATGGTATCTTGCGAAGAAAATCCCAAACCTGCATCTGAAATGCTGTCGCCAACAGATCGAGGTGCAGAGCGAATCGCTTGTTCTTACCCGCCAAATATTTGAGTATCTCCTCGACCGCAGATTTCAGATTCTCTGCGCCCTCTGCGATTTCCGCGTTGGGAAACTCTTTCTTCAAACCCTCTCGCAACTCGGTAACACTGTCGCCAAACGTCACGCTGCAAATGCCACGTGGCGTCCTCGCAACCAGTAATTTTCCAAGTTCGCAATCCGTAATTATGTAATTGATATTCATTCCTTTTCCGCCTTTTTTATAAATTGCCGGCGTCATGCCAAGATTTGCCGACGACATTTCGTAAAGCCTGCTGCTCGAACCATAACCAGCTTCATACATTGCGGTAACAATGTCGCTGCCGTCCTTGATCTCATTTTTGAACCGTTCCAAACGCTTTGCTTCGCCGTATTTTTTCGGACTTATGCCAAGGATATTTTTGAATGTCCGCTGAAAATGCGAGGGGCTGAGGCCGAGTTGGCTGCTTAGATGATCGAGCGAAGGTTGATCGTCAATATCCATAAGCTCACATGCGCGAAGCACCATTTCGATCTGCGGATCGGCTGCGTTTGCCAGTTTTGGCTTACATCGAAGGCACGCTCGAAAGCCGCTCTTTTCCGCTCTGTCGATCCCTTCAAAAAACTCAACATTCTCGCGTTTTGGCTTTCGTGCCCGACACGAAGGCTTGCAAAAAATGCCTGTGGTTTTGACGCCAAATACAAAAGCCCCGTCAAACCTCGCGTCGTTCGTCTCAACCGCTTTCCAATAGATATTCGTTTCCATGAACTCAAGTTTATTCACTTCGGAGCCTAATATCTATCCGAAAATTGCGGTAGAATTTTTTTATGGAGCGGATCGTGCTTTTTGACGGAGTTTGCAATTATTGCAATGCGATGGTGAATTTTACTATCACGCACGACTCCGAAAAAAAGTTTAAGTTTGCAACATTGCAGTCCGAAATCGGCAAAAAACTTCTCGCCGAACACGGCATCGGAAGGGATGTCGATTCGGTGATCCTGATAGAGGACGGCAAGGCGTTTATGCACTCAACAGCCGGATTGCGGATCGCGCGTAACCTGAGAGGCATTTATTCGCTTAGCTATGTGTTTATTATTATCCCGGCGGTCATTCGCGATCGGGCATATAAGTTGTTCGCAAAATACCGCTACCGTTTATTTGGCCGAACCGAAGCATGCATGATACCGACGCCGGATGTAAAAGAGAGGTTCCTATAATTATGAAAGCAACATGGAACGGCACAGTTTTGGCCGAAAGCAGTGACACGATAGTCGTCGAAGGCAATCATTACTTCCCGGTCGATTCGATAAACCGCGATTATTTTTCACCGTCCGAAACCCACACTGTTTGCGGCTGGAAGGGCACGGCAAATTATTATGATGTCACCGTAAATGGCGACACGAACAGAGACGCCGCGTGGTATTACCCTGAAACAAAACCCGATGCCAAGAACATCGAAGGCTACGTCGCATTTTGGAAAGGCGTAGTGGTTGAAGATTAGTTGCTGTGAGTTATTCGCTCGAAACATTGGAATACGCCAAGCTCCTTGAACTTGTCAGCCGCAACGCCCAAACGCCGATGGGCGTAGAACGATTCGCGCTCCTTAGGCCACTTACGACCCGACGTGAACTGGATGACGCCCTCGCCGCAATCACCGAAACTATCATTCTCAAGGACGAGAACCAGGTAACCTGGTCGTTCAGCGGCCTCGAAGACCCGTCCGACGCAGTAGCGATCCTAAAGATCCAAAATGCCGCTCTCGAACCAAATCTGATGCTTGAGATCGCACGCGTTTGCAGCCAGGCATTGTTCGCCCGTTCGTCTATGCAGCCGGCAAAAGAAGACGCCCCAACGCTCTGGCAGATCGTCGAGCACATTCCTCCGTCGCTGCTCGCGGTGATCGATAGAATTAATAAGAAAATTTTGCCGGGCGGCGAGATCGACGATTCAGCCTCGCCCGAACTCGCAAAACTACGGCGCGAGATCAGTTCACAAAAAGCCCGGTTGACCAAATCGCTCGAATCCGCGATGCGTAAAGCCGGAACCGCGATACAGGACGAGATCGTTACCGTCAGAAACGACCGCTTTGTTATTCCCGTAAAGACGGATTTTCGCGGCAAGGTCAGTGGCGTCGCACACGGCTTTTCTTCGAGTGGTTCGACGGTCTTCGTCGAACCGCTCGAAGCCATAGAGGCAAACAACGAACTGCAAAACCTAAAAGGCAAAGAGGAACGCGAGGTTGCCCGGATATTATTCGCATTGACAGAAGAGCTTCGCGAACAACTGCCAGCTATCGAAATGGCAGTCGACGCCGTCGCCGAACTCGATTTCATAAAAGCAAAGGGCGAATTTGTCCGTAAATTCAGCGCCGTCGTCCCAGAAATCACGGATGACGAAACGCTCGACCTTGTTGACGCTCGCCATCCTTTACTTGAAGAAAACTTAAGAAATATTTCAACGCAAAGTCGCAACGACGCAAAGTCAGTACCACATGCGTTAGCGGGTGGTTTAACGTCGGACATTGTGCCGTCTTCATTTTCGCTAACCCGCAACAACTCCGTGATGATAATCTCCGGTGCCAACGCCGGAGGCAAAACAGTCGTCCTAAAAACCGCCGGATTATTATCATTGATGGCGATCTCCGGCCTGCCCGTCCCGGCGACATCAGCTAAAATTCCCTTTTACCGGTCGGTCCTCGCAGACATCGGCGATCACCAATCGCTGTCGGCAAATCTCTCGACATTCTCGTCGCACATGTCGAATATCGCCGGAATGATCCGCGAATGCGTTCCGCCGTCGCTCGTCTTGCTCGACGAAGCGGGCACCGGCACTGACCCTGAAGAAGGTTCCGCCCTCGGCGTCGCGATCGTCGATCATTTCCGTCAAAAAGGTGCTCAAGTCATCGCTTCAACGCATTATCGCGGCCTGAAAATGTATGCCGCAAATGACGAAAGCATCATCAATGCGTCAGTCGAATTCGACGAAAAAACGCTGCAGCCTACATATAAATTGCTTCTCGGCCTTGCGGGAGCATCATCGGGTATCGAGATCGCGCGTCGTTTCGGCATCGATCAAAATGTCATCGACGTGGCCTGCGAAAACCTCGACATATCCGCCCAGGAAGCCGAAAACTATCTCAAAAAGCTCCAAACCGAAACCAAGATCGCGACCGATCTCCGCATCGCCCTCGAAGAGGAACGCGAGGCAGTCGCAATGAAGTTTGCGGGACTTGAGGTCGAGGCCATAAAAAAAGAAAAGGAACGGCAAAAGGAGTTTGAGGGCGAGCTAGCCAACGCAATCGACGAATTCGACCGCCAGTCAAAAGCCTTCATACAAACGCTGGAAGACAAATCCCTAAAGAACAAGCTCGACAAAGAACGCCTGTCGCGAAAAGCCGAACTCAACCGTGCGGTCATGTCCAAAGTAAAAAAAAAAAAAA
>CAZUEI010000021.1:0-14166 GCA_964618985.1 uncultured Chloracidobacterium sp. | reverse complement strand
TGCCGTTGTGGGCTTCGGCTAAAACCTGACGCCTTCTTTTGACTAATTCCTGTTGGCGCGGAGTGAATCTTTCGTGCAGTTCGGCTAAAAGGTCACAAAAACCTTCGCTCCATTCGGTTTTGGCCGCGAAATCCGCCGGTGCACAGTTGATCCGGCGCGTCGCTTTTTGTTCAAGCGTTGCCTGTGTCATTTGGTCTTCTATGGTCAAAAGTCCGAACACCGCTTTTTTTCCTGAAGATTTTTCAAAAGTTCAGGAATCTTGTTCGAGCTTTTTCAGAAAACCAACTAATTCCGGCGCAAGCGCCGTTGTAAAATCCAATCTCTCTTTCGTGACAGGATGCGTAAACGACAATTTTTCCGCATGGAGAAAAAAACGCTCCATAGATTTGATCGCATTTCGAACGTTAATATCAGCAACAGTGTTGTCGCGGCCTTCGTTGTAAATCTCGTCGCCTACAACGGGGTGGTTGATATACGCCATGTGAACGCGTATCTGGTGTGTGCGGCCGGTTTTTATCTCGACATCGAGAAGCGTGAATTTCTCGTATCTTTTTCGCACTTTCCATATACTGAGGGCGCTTCGTCCGTGCGACGCGACTTTCATCCGAAGGCGGTTGTGTTTGTTGCGGGCAATGGGAGCTTCTATTTTTCCTGAATTCTGCTCAGGCGAACCGTGGACAAGCGCGACGTAACTCTTATAAACCTGCCTCTCGCGAAACTGCTCCGATAACGTCTCATGTATCTCGTCCGTCTTTGCAACGACGATCAAGCCCGACGTATCTTTGTCCAATCGGTGAACGATGCCGACTCGGTCTTGATCTTTGGACTTTGGACTTTGGACTTTGGACCCGAAGTGAAACGCTATCGCATTTGCCAGTGTCCCGCTCTGCACACCGGCGCCGGGATGCACGACCATTCCGGCGGGCTTGTTTATGACGGCGAGATATTCGTCCTCGAAAACAATTTCAAGCGGGATATTTTCCGGTTCAAATCTGGCGATCGGAACTTCGATCAGATCGACCTCGATCTCGTCGCTATCGCGGATCTTATACGAAGGTTTGACCGCAGTTTCGTTGACCAAAACATCCTCGTTCTCAATCAACCGCTGAAGGCGCGAGCGCGACCAGCCATCGATCTTTTCCGCAAGGAAAGCGTCGAGACGCTTTCCCGTATCGAGGGATGAAGGATGAAGGATAAAGGATGAAGGTTCTTCTGTCACTCGGAACTTTGAACTCGCAACTCGGAACTCGGGACCTTTTTAAGACGCATGATCATGAAGACGATCGACGCGACAGCAACGATCAGGCTAATGCCCTGCGAGGTCGATAGGCCGGTGAGAGAAGTAAACCCCAGCAGATCGCCGCGCGGATCGTCGCGGATAAATTCTATTGAGAAACGGACAATAGAATAAATGATGCCGTACGCAATGAGGATCTGGCCGTCAAATTTCTTGTGCCGGTGGAGGTAAAACAAAAAGCCGAAAACGGCCAGCATGATAAACGATTCGTAAAGCTGAGTAGGGTGGAGATGCAGCGGGGCATCGACACTGCCGAGCTTTTCAGCCCAAACACTCTGTTCGTTAGGTTGGAGATCGCCTACCACTAGTGGTACGCCCGTATAAGTTTGTCCTAGCTGAGTAAAATGCACCCCAAAAAATGATTCAGTAGGCTTTCCCCAGCAGCAGCCGGCGGAAAAGCATCCTTGCCGTCCAAATGCCTGCCCGAGCGCAACGCCGGGAGCAAATGCATCGGCGACCCTCCAAAACGGCAGCTTGTACAACCGCACTAAAAGAACAACCGCAAAAAAACCGCCGAGCAGGCCTCCGTAATAGACGCCTCCGGACCGCAGGAAATCGAGCGAAAAAATATTGACGTTGTCCTCGACGAAGAACATCAGTATCTTAGAACCAACTAAGCCTCCGACCAGCGTCCAGAGGCCAATATCGTAGATGCGTTCGCGCGGTAGGCCGTCACGCGCACCAAGCCGTGCAGCCGTAAAAAGCGCAAGCAACATCCCCAACGCCAAAAAAATGCCGTAGGTCGTTATCGGGAAGCTGCCGATGCGGAATAGTTCAGGATACATCGCTGGTGTTGGCGGTCAGTTGTTCGTTGTTCGTCGCGGCAGTTTGGCTTCGCTTGCTCAAGAAAGTATCAAGAATAAGCATTACCGCGCCGATGCAGATCGCGGAATCCGCGATGTTAAATGTCGGGTAATGCCACGAGCCAAACTGCACGTCAATAAAATCGACAACAAAGCCAAGACGCATTCGATCGGTCACGTTGCCGGCGATTCCGGCGAGAAGCAAAGCCAGCGCTCCCAAAATGCGATCGTCGGTTCGCGGTGTCCGCCAAAAAAAATAGAGCACAAGCGTCGCGGCTACAAAAGCCACGACCGACAGTCCCCATCGCCCGAGATCGCCGTGATCGTCGAGCATTGAAAATGCGACGCCGGTGTTCTGTGCGTATGCAAGATTCAGAAAGCCAGAGATCAATGTTTGATCGCCGCCAAACCGAAGCTGGCGCGTGGCCCAGGCCTTAGTGGTCTGGTCGATGAGAAAGACGCCAGCCGCAACCGCGAGATAGCCAAATTTCCACATTACATCCCGTTTGTTCATTAGGGCTTTTTGGTTTCCGCGGGTGAAGTTTTCGGCTCGGAAGTAAATATCTTGTTAACGATCTTCCACTCGCCGTTGATCTTCAAAAGCGACATATAATCGGTGAGCCGTGCGTTTGGATAGTCAAGGATGATCTTAGCTGTCGCGGCGTTGCCGACGACATCGATACTCTCGATCCACCGCTTGCGCGTCACTTCATCTGCCGCAGGCTTGCCGCTTGCACCGGCAATATACTCTGCGAACGAGCGCGTTGTATATTTGCCGTCGCGAATAAAAATAAGATTGCCCTCGGTGTGAAATGCCTTCTTAAAATACTCCGCATCGCCGGTCGCATGGCCCTTAAGATAATTCTCGAGCGGAACTCTGACAGCGTCTTTCTCAGATGTTTGAGCAGCGGCCGAAAACGTAAAAACAAAAAGTACAAAAACAAGAATAATAAAACTTTTCATAATTAATTCTTATACGATGCTGACCAGAGCATCGTTGCATCTTTCACAAACCGTAGGATACTCGACAAATTCGCCGACGCGAACAGAATAATTCCAACAGCGCTCGCATTTTTCACCATCGGCCTTTTGGATCACGACCTTGAAAGCATCGCCTTCACTAACTTCGACCTGCGAGACGATAAAGATATACCGCAACTGGTCAAAATAATCGAGTAGAAGACGCGTTGTTGCCGCATCGGTGGTCAGTATCACTTTTGCCTCTAGCGACGAACCGATCTGCTTGTCGTTGCGAGCTTCTTCAAGCGCCTTTAGCACTTCGTCGCGGATAGAAAACACGCGTTCCCAGTTTTCCGCGAGGTTCGAATTATCCGTTTCTACTGCTAAAGGAAATTCGGCAATATGGACCGACGGCTCGACGCGGCCCGGTAAATTTTCCCAAGCCTCGTCCGATGTAAAAACAAGGATCGGCGAGAGCAGACGGCAAAGCGAATCGGCGATCTTATAGAGCGCCGTCTGAGCCGAGCGCCTCTCCAACGATCTTGGAGCAAATATGTAGAGCCGGTCCTTGATGATGTCAAAATACCGGGCCGACAGTGTCACAGTGCAAAAATGGTACAGAGCATTATACGCGGCCTGAAAATCATACGCCTCATAGGCCGTGACGACTTTTTGCGTGACCTCGTTAAGGCCAGCGAGTGCCCACAAGTCGATGTCGAGCATCTGATTTGTCTCGACAGAATCGGTCGCCGGGTCAAATTCAGCTAGGTTTCCGAGCGCGTATCGCAGCGTGTTTCGCATCTTGCGATAGGCATCGACAACACGCGACAGTATCTCGTCCGAACATCTCACATCCTCGGTGTAATCGACAGCAGCAGCCCACAGACGCAGTATCTCGGCGCCGGATTTGTCGATGATCTCCTGAGGAGCGGTCACGTTGCCGAGAGATTTCGATTGCTTTTTGCCTTCGCCATCGACAACCCAGCCATGCGTGATGATCTGTTTGTAAGGCGCTCTATCGTGGGCGGCTATGCCACAACTGAGGCTCGAATTGAACCAGCCGCGGTATTGATCGCCGCCTTCGAGATAAACGTCCGCCGGAAACCGCAGCGTGTCACCACGCGTTTCGAGCACCGCGACGCAGCTTGATCCCGAATCGAACCAGACATCTAGAATGTCGGTCTCTTTGCGGAATTCACTGCCGCCGCATTTGACGCATTTATAGCCGTCGGGAAGCAATTCATTTTCAGGCCGCGCGTACCAAGCGTCGGCGGTTTCGACAGCAAAAATGTCAGCGACGTGGTCAACGATCTTTGGATCGGCGACGGCTTCATCGCAGTCACTGCAATAAAAAACCGGGATCGGTACGCCCCATGATCGCTGGCGCGAAACGCACCAATCGGGTCGACCTTTGAACATGTTGGTCAACCGCCCCTCGCCCCATTCGGGATGCCACTTGACCTGTGAGATCTCCTCAACCGCGCGTTCACGCAAGCTGTGGCCGTCCACCGCCTGGTCCATCGAAATAAACCACTGCGGCGTCGCTCGAAAAATCACTGGATTCTTGCATCGCCAGCAGTGTGGATATCGATGCTGATAGGTCTCCGAAAAGAGCAAAGCGCCGCGCTCGCGAAGGAACGTGACGATCTTTGAATTGGCTTTAAAAACATCTTCGCCGTCCCAGTGTTCGACATCGGAAGTAAATTTGCCTGCCGCGTCTACCGGAGTGTAAATCTCGAGACCGTAACGTTTTGCAACGGCAAAATCGTCGGCCCCATGTCCCGGAGCCGTGTGGACACAACCCGTGCCCGATTTCCCGGCAGATTTATTCTCAAAGCGCACATCAAGCTCGACCTCAGCATCGGCTTCGCCCAGCGTCACATGGTCGGCGTTCATGATCAACGACGTGCGGTCAAGCCAGGCGTGCCTTGCCTCCATGCGGTCAAGCTTAGAGCCTTTGAAACGGGCTACTTCCTCATACTCGGCAAATCCGCACGTCTCGGCAAATGCAGTGGCGAGTTCCGACGCAACGATGAATACCTCGGCATCCGCAACCTCGATCGCAGAATAATCAAAATCCGGATGAACGGTGATGCCGAGATTCGCCGGCAGTGTCCACGGTGTCGTTGTCCAGATAACAACGAAGACGTTTTTGCCTGCGAGCGCACCGTCTATCGAGGCCGGATCGGATCTGAGCGGAAACTTTACATAAACGGACGGCGAGGTGTGCTCGCGGTACTCGACCTCGGCCTCAGCGAGGGCGGTCTGATCGTGGATGCACCAATAGACGGGCCGCAGGCCTTTATAGACAAAGCCGCGTTCGAGGAATTTGCCGAATAACCGCGCCGTCGAAGATTCGTATTCGGGCGACATCGTCAGATATGGATTTTTCCATTCGCCGAGGATTCCCAACCTCTGGAAATCACGCGTCTGGTTATTCATCGCGGTCGAAGCGTGCTCGCGGCAGATGCGGCGAAACGATGCGACCGGTATATCGTTCTTATTTTTTCCCTTTTCCGTCAGCTTCTTTTCGACAATGGTCTCGATCGGCAGGCCGTGGCAGTCGTAGCCGGGGACATATGGCGCGTCATAGCCCATCATCGAGCGTGTCTTGACGACAAAATCCTTGAGTATTTTATTGAGTGCCGTGCCGATGTGAATGTCGGCGTTAGCATACGGCGGGCCGTCGTGAAGAATAAATTTGTCGCGGCCTTTGCGCCCATCCATCACCTTTTCGTAAAGCCCCATTTCTTGCCACTTCTTGAGGCGCGCCGGCTCATTCTGGCCAAGATTTGCCTTTTGAGCAAAATCGGTCCGGGGAAGGTTTACAGTTTTCTTTAGATCAATTGGTTCTGTCATTTCCTTATAAAATCTAGATATTACCACGCTGAATCATCGTTAAAGAAGTATTAGAACAGGATAGACATGATGAACAGGATCGTTTTTCTTATCCTGCTCATCCTGTTTATCCTGTTACATTGATTATTTATTCTTCTTCGACAGTGCAGAGCAGCGGATACTCTCGCGACCGGGCAAGGTTCATCGCCTTTTCTGATTTCATATTCGCGATTTCGTATGGATAAACACCGGCGATACCAATGCCTTCGTTGTGGACCTTGAGCATGATCGTAAAAGCTTCAGCGTCGGAGCGATTGAACACGTATTGTAGGACGAAAACGACAAATTCCATCGTCGTAAAATCGTCGTTATGAAGGATCACCTTAAATAGCTTTGGCTTCTCGAGCTTGGTCTTTTTTTCAACGAGGACTTCCCCGCCACCTTCGATTTCCGGAAACTCTGGCATAAGCCAATTTTACCTGAAGCAGATTTCTTAAGCATTTTCAGTTTGCCGAAAAGATGAAAACGGTCAAACAAGATTTGCATCTCCATCCCCGATCTATTTCTGCGCCGCGCTTGCATCGCAGATCGTATTGAAAATGCAATAGCTGCAATTTGTCTCGGATGGTTTCGGTTCATAGTTTCCTGTGGATACTCCTTCCAACAGTTTCACGGCCTCAGTTTTGATCCTCTTCAATTCTTCCTGTCCGAATTCGTACAAGGTATCATGCCGCAGATAGGCTAAGTAAGCTTTTTGCTTTCCTAAGGCTTCGGCATAGGCCCAAAGTTGAAACTTATGATGTTCCGGATCGATCTCACTGTCGGTTTTATAGTCAAGAACAAAATCATCACCGGCGAGATCTGCAATTCCCGTAATAGTTACGCCGTTTTGGGCAAGAGTCATCGATTTCTCGCCCGTGGCGGTTAATCCTCTAACGGCAGCAAATGCTTCTTGTGAGTTGAAGTTTTGGGCAAGCCCTATTGCTTCTGCAATAAGATCATCCGCTGCACCATCGGCAAATGGGCGGAGTTCATCGACCGACTTTAAATCGAGTTCGAGGGCGGTATGGGTCAAAGTTCCAACCGTCCGTCCGTAAGCCGAGCCTTCGGCAAGTCCGGGGTGGCCGTCCACGTAATTGAAGCGGAACTTCCGAGGGCACACAGAGTACTCGGTTAGGGCTGTTACCGGTATTTTTCGCAGGCCAACTGGAATGGGATCAAGTTGGAATACTTTTGCGTTATCAACATCCGACGTCGCCGTCGTAGTCGGTAAATGTATCTTTGGTGTTTGAGCCTGTAACCGGACCTCGGCAGCGTGAACCGCTTCAATTGTTATTCCGGCCGCTTCTAAACCAGGAGTGAGCAATTCAAGGTCCGGCCCTTTCTCTCCGGCAGCAGTGAGGAAGACGCGGTCTCTGGCACGCGTGATCGCAACATAGAGCACGCGTTTTGCTTCCTCGAGTTCACGATCCGTGCGGCGTTGTTTCATAAGACGGAGGATCGACGGGTCGGCCTTTTCAAATTCAAGTGTGCGGGAGCTTTTACCTTCGGTAGTGACCGGCATTTCGAAATCAAACGCAATACCGAGGTCATTGTCCACGCTTAGAGTTGAAAAACTGTTCGGCTTTTTTCTCGCGAGATCGGGAACCAAAACGACGGGCCACTCCAGGCCCTTTGAGCCGTGAATGGTCATCAACGAAACAGCATCTCCGGCGTCGATCGGCGGTCGCGGAATTTCGGCTTCGGCGGCGATGAGTTGTTTGATATAACGGGCGACTCCAAATACATCACTTCTTCCAATAGCTGCAAAACGACGAAGGAGACTTAAGAAGCCCAGCCAGTCGGCCATTCGACGTGACCCCTGTGACAAGTTTGAGATCACGGCCGTGTAGCCAGTCATCTCATCCATGATCTCGAGAAGGCGAACGGGGGTGCTTGTTCCTGCTGCGTCGAGAAGTTTATTTATGGCAACTCGGACCGGATCCAGAACACCGCTTGCTGAACTGATAAAACTCCACCACGTCTGACCCTTGTCCTTTTTCATCGCCAGTTCAAACACTACACGATCGCTCACGGCAAAAAACGGGCTTCGGAGCAGGGTTACAAGAGCAATGTCATCGGTCCTGTCAGTCGCGAACGCGAGAACCGCAATTGCATCCTTGGCCGTGCGTGTTTCCAACAGGTTTCCCCCTCCGGTATTTACCGCCAGAATTCCCGCTTTCAATAGTGCGTCGATGTAAATGTCCAGAGGTGCTCTTGTTCGTGACAGCACTGCAATGTCGCCCGGCCTGATAGGGCGAAGACCGGCGATCTGCTTGTCGAAGACCGGCATTTTGTCGGCGAGCATTCTTCTTATTTCGTCAGCAATGTAGTCGGCTTCGACACGCCGGAGGCTGTAAGTACTTTCGCCTTTCTCACCAATAATTGCAGCTGCCATTATTGGGATTTCATCATGCGGGGCATCTTTACGGTCAGCTTCCAATTCCTGATGCAGTTCGCCAAGCACGACCGAAAATACCGCGTTCATAGACATGGCAAGTTTGTGATTGGTTCGAAAACTATGACCCAAATTCACCGTATCGCCGATCTCTTCTTTGAAGCGGCCGAAAACCGCAACGTCGGCACGACGAAAACCGTAGATCGATTGCTTCTCGTCACCAACAACGGTTAGGCGGGCGCTACCCTTCAGCTGTCGAAGCAGCTTTTCCTGAATAGGGTTCGTGTCCTGAAATTCGTCGATCAGTATCGCCCGCCAGCGATCTGAGTAATATTTTCGTGCGTCCTCGTTTTCGAGTACCTTGAGCGCGTAGTATTCAAGATCGGAATAATCAAGAAACTTCTCCCGAAGCTTATATTCCGAAATCTGATCGCGTGTTTGATCAAATGCCCGCTTCAGATATTCGAGGCGCTTTGCCAGTTCAACCTCAGCCGCACCATATTCCAAAGACTCGGTTTCTTTGGCGACCTTGAAGTCATCACGTAAATCGGTCAGGCAGACTCTTATTTCCTCCAGTCCGCCGTTCGGCCAGTTTTTTGTGACCCCTCCGTTTGAACGAAAACCAGTAAAAGCATCGAAAGCCGTTTCTATGAACTGCCCCGCAGCAATGTCGCTCATCGCACGAATTACGTTTTGTCGGACGACCTCGAGTTTGTCATCGGGGGCTCCTGAATATTGACCGAGAACACGTTCGGCATTTCTCCACGCATCAGACCGCTGCAATTTCAAGACTGCCTCGTTTCGGGCCGCTTCGATCGCATCCTTCCATTTCGAGTCACCATGCTCGAAAGCCTCCGCCGACGCTATAGGATCCTTGAACAATTCCTGAAGTGCTTTGACGAGCCACGAATAACCAAGGTGATAAATGATCGCGGGGTCAATTGTAGAAACCGCATCACGAAACCAAACGACTGAACGCATCTCTGCCTCGGTTTCATCCATCATCGTGAAATCCGCAGGGATACCGGCGATGTCATAAAAATCGCGGCAGATGCGTGCCGCAAGTGAATGAATTGTGCTTATCTGGGCGGCATCGACCTCGGCGGTCTGTTTGTCGTCACCTGTTTTCTGCATCTCCTCGCGAATACGCGAGCGGAGTTCGGCCGCCGCTTTATCGGTAAAGGTCGCGGCTACTATTTCGAGCGGCGAAAGTTTATGCTCAACAACATGGTGCGTATAACGTTTGGCAAGCATGGCGGTCTTGCCCGTACCGGCTCCAGCCGTGACCGCAACGCTGCCCTCCGCTTGAACTGCTCTTTTCTGATCAGGGGTGAGTTTCATTGTTCGGATCTCTTCAATTCAAGGCGTGACCCCTGTCGGCAGACCGAATCGAAATCACAGTATTTGCATGCTTCGCCGTCAATATCAGGTTCAACAACGAATCGTCCGCTCAACATGGTTTCTTTCACATTCGATACGAACGCCTCAAGCGGGACATCCTTGCCGGTTTCAGCTTCGCGTTTTGCCAGACGCAGGTATATGCCCGGGCCGACCGGTTTGCCGGGATAAAGATGCGGCAGCGCCACCTGTGAATAAACCGGAACTTGCAGATCGATCTTGAGACGTCCCGCTTCGTCTTTTACCTTGCCGGTATATGAGCCTGTTTTGTAATCGATCGTTGTCAAACCTTCCGGCGACTCATCTATGCGGTCGATTCTGCCTCCGATCGGCATATCCATCCAGACCGTCTCAAACTCCTGTTCTACCGCCAAAACTCTCGTCCCGTCAGCGATGAATGACGAGGAGTTCACTGCCTTTCGAAGAACTTCAATATGCTCGTGGCGCTGGAGTTTCCAATTTGCGACCTTCGTGATCGAATATTCATTTGAAGTTTCGGCCTCTAAAAATGCAGCATCAAGATTTGCAAGGACGGCTGAGCGAATGTCAGAAGCTGTCATTGCATTTCGTACCGCGATCTCGAGCGCCTTGTGATAGAGTGACCCCCTGGTTGTTGCCGGAAGGTCAATGTCTGCCTCTTCCGGAACGCCGAGATAAAGCACCTTTTCCGCAAACCACTTGAACGGACATTGACCGATCTTTGTGAGCTGCGAAACGCTCCATTTTCTTCTCGTCGGATCCAGGCCAGAGCCTACGACTCCGTCAAACTCGTCAAACGGTGCCGGGCTCTCGCGGCGCTCTTCAACATTAAATTGATGCTTCGCGCACTCAAGCACTTCGTCGAAAACCGGAGATTCAACCCCACCAAGACAGGCACGGCGAAGCTCCTCCGAACTCGAAACAAACTCGCCCGAGGGCTCACTTGGAGTTAGACCGAGTTTCTTAAAATAGGAATTTGGAAGCCTTGCATCACCATCAACATACCTTGGATAGCTGAAAGTCAGACTTCTGGCACCAGCCAGCAAAACGAAGTAGAAAGATAGTGCCTCCCAACGCGGCACTTCCGCGGCGTCTTCAAATTCAATACCGAATTTCGCCAACTGCTTGCGTTCGTGAAAATCAATAATCGGATTTTCAACGACTTTAGCCGGCATCATTCCCTCAGCCATGCCCAAAACAAAAATATGGTCGAACTCGCCGCCGATAATCGTATTCGATTGGTGCAGCACAACACCTCCGCTCGATGTATCAAACGGCGTTGTTACGGTCGATAGAATGTCGAATATTTCTGACGCGAAGCCTTCATAAGTAACCACGCGGTCGCTCTGGTAGCGTGTCTGTTCATCGATCGCGTCAAAAAGTCTGTTAAAAGCTGTCAACTCGGCCGCGCTGACACCCACATTGTCACGAACCTGGAATTTCTTGAGCACCGATCTCAACCAAACGATCCAGTCCTTATGAGATTGTTTGTTCACAACCCAAAGAATCGCCAGATCGATGCCCAAGGCTTGCCACTCCTCTAGGGTACTTGGATGAGATTTTCTAACTTCTGGCCATTTCTCCTCCTCGATACCGGGACCTAAAGCGTGAAATAGCATCCGCGCAGTTATCTCGAAATCGAACGGTGGATCAACCTTTTCTCCGGGCTTAATTTCAGGACCGGCCGATTCAAGCAACAGCTTCACAAAATTACCCACTGCCGTTTGACTCAATGGGATCATATGCTTTATTTCGACCGGAAGCCTATATTCACGAGAAACGGAAGCAATCAAAGGTGCGTAGGGCTGAACCGAACGGCAAACGATGGCTATTCTTTCCGGTTGAGTGCCGTTGTTAATAAGGTGCTTTGCCCTTGCGATCGTGCCTTTGACCTCATCTTCGATATTGGGATATGCGATCGCGGCCGGATATGAGGAAGTTTCATCGTGGATGTTATTGTCCTCTTGCCGGCTTTCATCCTCGCCACTCTCATCGACAAACGGTGAAGCCATCACCGCTCCGGCATTGCTCGCGTTCGGGATAAGATCCTCTGATGCATCGATCTCCCATTCAAGTTCCTTCAGCTTGTCAGCCCATACGCGATTTACCTCAAAGATCGAGTTGCCGTGAGACGGCAGAAAAAAGATACTTCCGTCGGCTGCGATCTTGTCGATAAACAAAACTTCTTCTTTGCGCGCACGGAAATAGCCGTAAATAAACAGCTTCTGTTTTGAAATATCAAGCTGCGAGGCTCTCCACAACACAGCCTCCTGGTCGATCATATTTCTCTCAGCAAGAGACCTGACGTAAATTTCCGCGATGTCGGCAAGGAAGTTTGCCCTGGTCGAACCGTGCTTTCTTAATGAATTCAAATCGATGCCGGTGCGCAGCACGGTCCCAAGTATCTGTCTTACCCGTGCCGCTTCTGCTGCCGGATCTAATTCGGGTTGAACATGATGAATTGCCGCTTTTAGAGTGTGAAGTGCGGTAAGGTGAGACGCGACGCCAATCTTTTCCTTCCGGAGCAGTCGCTCGGCAATACTTCGCAAACTGACATGCGGTACTTGCAGACGCTCCGCAGCCGCCCTATGTGGAGTTACAACGAGTGCTTCGTGTGGAAGCAAATCGACAGTTAGTGGAATACACCCTGTTTTTAGAGTTCGTGCCATTTTTCGAGAGATATTTACCGACAAGCTTACGTACGATTATTGTGAAATAGTATGCCTCTCGACTGACGCAGGGCAAATCAGAGATCTATATTGTAACCCTCCCTTAAAATAGTACTGGAGAAGAGTAGAGTTTTCAGTCGGAAAGAGGAAGATAAGAAACGGAGGACTGGCGGATAACGAGATCGAATTTTAGCGAGCACCAGGTGATGGGTATCCTAAAACACTTAATGGTCGTCAATCTAATTGCTTAAGGCGTCGTGTTCGGCTTACATTTCATAACGAAATGCTTAGTCACTAAAAGGCCTCGGTAACGGACACTGAGATAGTATAACCGGCGCGGACATAACCGACATAAACGCGATAGTTTATGTGATTCTTTTTATCTAGATTAAATCTAGGGCCGGCTCCTGCCGCCGGCAATAGTTCGTCAAAACGGATCTGCTTCGAAAAGATAGTTTTTGACTAACACTGATTGAAACTATCTTATGTATGCCGACGGGATCGGAATGTCGCCCGGCTGTCCAAAGTGGATCACGCTTGTCGAGTTTCTTGCGCTTCGCACGATATACCACATACCCTCCGATTCGCGGAATACAGCAATATCCGTCTTGCCGTCGCGGTCATAATCTCCCGGAACAGGTTTGTCTGTCGAAATTCCCCATTCCTTGAACTGCGCTCCTCCATCGGAACTTCGCAAGATGTACCAGTAACCATTCGAAGGTCGAAATATTGTGAAGTCGATCTTTCGGTCCCCGTCAAAATCTCCGATGAGCGGCATATCTCCGGCTTGTCCGAAGTGGGTAGCGGCCACATTACCATCGGTGCTTTGCATGACGTACCAGTTGCCGTCACTCGGCCGCCATACGGCAATGTCCGTAATGCCGTCACCGTCGAAATCTCCGGACAGAGGCAAGTCTTCGCTCAGCCCAAACCGCCTGTAATCAAACGCACCGTCGGAACTGCGCAGAATGTACCAAGTTGCATCGACCGGTCGCCACACCGCAATGTCAGTTCGTCCATCTCCGTCGTAATCTCCGGCAACAGGCTTGTCGGCGGCCAACCCGAACTGAACCGTGCGGATCGATCCGTTCGAACTATTCATGATGTACCAAATACCATTTCTGTAAACGGCATAGTCGATCTTCTTGTCGCCATCGTAATTGCCGGGGACGACAACATCTCCAAAGGTCCCGCCGCCGAATTGCGAAGCATCAAAGCCATTGTCCAACGAGCGGTTGACATACCACACGCCGGTTGACGGCCTCCAGACTGCTACATCAGATTTGCCGTCTCCATCAAAGTCGGACGGCTGCACCTGCAGGGTTCCCGTAAAATCTGCTGTCGTTTGAGCTACAGACAAATTAATGTAAACGCGTCTTTGCGGCGAGAATGTGTAGTCCTGTTTTGATGCTCGCAAAATATAATGTGCAAACGTCGGTATGTCCGCAATGGAATATGCTCCATTCGCATCAGTTGTTGCAGTGCCGATCACATTATTTTCGCTTGGGTAGTCACGGAGTTCGACCGTTACACCGTCAATTCCAATGCTGCTGCGATCGACGACGCGTCCCGAGATCGAAACGGCCGAAGGCTGGTTGACCGTGATCGCAATTGAGATTGTTGTCCGCAGGCCGCCGTTGTCACGAGCCTCGGCCCACAACGTGTATGGTCCCGGCAGATTCGGCTGCCATAGGAACGAGAGCGTGCCGTTGTTCGACTGGCCAATGGTCGTGAACATCGTGGTGCTCTGTGCCGCCATTGAAAGATGAACCACCTGCCCGTCAA
>CAZUEI010000020.1:0-14459 GCA_964618985.1 uncultured Chloracidobacterium sp. | reverse complement strand
TCCCCTGTGTCGCTCGACGTAATATTTCCCGTGCTTCACGGCACGTACGGCGAGGACGGAACCATTCAAGGACTGTTCGAGATGGCCGATCTGCCGTATGTCGGGTGCGGCGTGCTGGCGAGTTCGACGGGGATGGACAAGGCGTTCATGAAGACGCTTTTTCGCGACGCGGAATTGCCGATCTGTGATTACGTCTGGTTCCTGCGTGACGAATGGACGGCCCACCGCGAAGAGACTTTAAAGCAAGTCGAATCGAAGCTCGGCTTTCCGTGCTTTGTAAAGCCGGCGAATCTCGGTTCGTCGGTCGGCGTCTCAAAGGCGGTCGATGCCGCGAGCCTTGCCGATGCCATCGCTCTCGCCGCCGAATACGACCGCAAGATCATCGTCGAAGAAGGCCTCGAAATGCGTGAGATCGAATGTGCCGTGATGGGCAACGATAAACCTGAAGCAAGCCTGCCCGGCGAATACATCATCCGAGATAGCTCGAAAGCTTTTCTCGATTACACCGAAAAATACTCGGGCACCGGCAATAACGAATTCGTCGTTCCCTCGCCAGTCTCTGATGAGCTTTCCAACAAGATCCGCCAGATGGCAGTAAAGGCGTTTAAGGCCATCGACGGCTCGGGTCTCGCGCGCGTCGATTTCTTTCTGCGAAACGACAATGGCGCCCTTCTGGTAAATGAGATCAACACGATGCCTGGCCTGACCGATGCTTCCGGTTTTCCAAAAATGTGGGCCGGAACCGGAAAAGCTTTCCCGCGGGTGGTTGATGAGCTTATTCAACTAGCGATAGAGCGGCACAAAGATAAGAAGAGAAACAAGACGAGTAAATAGAGGCGAGTGGAAACCCTGTCGCTACCGCTCCCGGTTCTGACGCGGAGCGTTATAGCCTTTTCGAGTGCGGATCGTGAGATTTGGCCGCGACACGCGCAGTTCGATTGCGTGCCATTTGCCGTCCTTTTTTATGTTGGACGGCTGATAGGCGAGCGTGTATTGCGTGCCGAGTTCTTCGACGATCCTTGTAAATGCATCACGCATCGCAATGCCTCCCGGAGTTGAGATATATTTTCCACCGGTCTTCTCAGCAAAGTTGGTTAGTGCTGCACGATTCTGTGCCCTTTCGTTTGCCTTGAGATCCGGCGACGACATATCAACTGTATAGATCGTTGCATTTACCGATAATGCAGCCTTTAACGCTTTGCCGTCGGACTTTTTGCTGAATGTGTCTGCACCGTCAGAGAGTACGATTATCGCCCGACGCTTTTCCGGCCGTTTTGAGAGAACCTCGACAGCTTTATAGATCGCGTCGTTGAGTGCGGTCATGCCGTCGGCCTTGAGATCGAACGCCTGCTCGCGGATGTCACGGCTGTTGGAAAAATCCTGAACCAGCTCGACTTTGGAACTAAAATTATAAATAGATGCTTTATCGTCCGCTCGTAGTCTTGAAAGGAATTGGATCGCTGCTGATCGTGCGGACGAAACCCGCTCTTCCATGCTGCCTGAAGTGTCGAGCAGGATAACAGCGGCGAATGGCGTTTCTTCGGCGCCAAACAACTCAATCTTTTGTTCGACGCCATCCTCAAAAACGCGAAAGAGCTTTTGATTGAGCCCGCCAACTGCTTTGCCTGAGGTGTCCGTGATCGAAGCGTTCAAGACTACAATCGACGTATCGACGCTGATAGGCGAATCGTCATCAGTTTGTGCAGAAACTTTGAGAGAAACGGCTAGAAGGAAAATAATTAAGCCGCACAAAAATCTCATAACGGGGAACTCAGGATCATTTCCGGATACGCAAAAAACGCGCGACCGTAAGCATGGCATTTGAAGTTTGTATTGCGGTGGCAGAGATGCTGAATCTCGTCGTTTTCTTTAGGTCGTCAACAAGGTCTGCCGTCGCCGTTTTTAGCTTGTCAATGGCGTTGGGTAAAGTCGGCGTTTTGTCGGGCCCAAGAATTTCGTCGATCTTCTCATCATCCCCGTCGCCGCCTAATTCATCCCTGATCTTTTTGACATTTTTCTCAAGCGATGCCAATAAGTTACGATCCTCGTCCGACAAACTGCCGTTCAGCTCGAACGACCTTACCAAACGCTCGGAAAGCCGACGGACCTCTTCGCCGCGTTTTAGCATTTCGTCATAATCTTTCCTTTCCTGCTCGATGCGCATTTTCTCACAGGTTTCCTTGGCGAACTTTGTAAGATCTACTTCGTCTAAACAGGGCCTTGTGAATGCCGGCTTGTTGTCCGCACCCCGCTGTGCGAGCGCGCTCGCAAATCCAAGAGCAATCACGGAAAAAAGCAACAGAAATTGAACCAAACGTGCCAACATACTTCTAAAGATCTATTTGACAGCATCCTGAACCGGTTCGGGCGAATTGCCCGTAACGCGTTCAACCAATTTAGAAATAAAGTCATCCTCGGCCACACCGGAACTCCTCACCGTCTGCCATTCCGACATCAGACCGTTGCCAGCGCGGCCTTCTACCTTAGCAATCACGGAAACGTTATTCTGGACGCCGTCGATGGACTGGACCTCGATCGTCAACGTGTAGCGTGCCCGCGTCCAGGCAGAATCCGACGCGTCCAGAATGGCGTAACGAGTAAGCTCGTTAAGCGTGATGACCGAGCCTTTTGCAAATACGAAAGGCTGCGTAATGATGATGCCGTCTTTCATTCGTGAAGATGCGTCGTCAACAACGATATTCTTTTCGCGCAAAACGTCGATGATGCTCATGATCAAAATATCGCGGCGCGAAGCCAGTCTATACGGATTTGGCAACCGGTCGCGGACCTTCGTTTTTCCCTTGCCCCAATCAAACGATCGAGTCGCGTCGCTGGTGCGGGTAGTTACCTTGTTGCCGTCATCTTTTATCTTTTGTGTCTGGGTATCGACGCCTTTTTGGGCGGACGCAGCGACGCACATAAGCAAAACAGCCGCAAAGGATGTAAGCCATGTTTTTATTGAGTTCGACAAAGTCATACGAAAAATATACCGCAGAATCACATTCCTTAAAAGAGTTTGATGAAATCAGTCATCGAATAGTTGTAAAAACACGGCTATTCGGCATTCGAACTGCCGTTTTGGATCTCCCAAAGACACAGATGCTTCAAAAACGCGTGTTGTCCCGCAAAACGGGCAATGCAAAAACCCGGCAGGCCGTCGAGAAAACCCATTTTCAGAACATACGTCGAGAAAAAAGCGATGGCTCCCGCGGTCGCAATGCGCAGCGGGGAAGTTTGCTTGCCATCCTCGAACATCTGCCGCGCGGCCAGCGGGGCGTATCTCTTGCCGATCATTTCGTGATGACGCAAAGCACCGTCAGAGGTAAAATGGATAATGTTTCCGTCCAGTTTTTCAATTTTTGCGTCGTGTGTCATCTCGACCGATTCGTGAACCAGAACATCCTTCCATTTGCCTTTTCGCCGGTCAAATAAACGAAGCTGCCAATCGGGGTACCAACCGCAATGGCGAATCGCCCGTTCCATATAATATGTCAGCCGCGGAATTCTGTAACCGTCAGCGTTTTGGCGGTCAGATCGCTGAATATTTTGAATTTCCACTCGCAAATCGGGTGAAATTCGTTCATCCGCATCAAGACTCAGGATCCAATCGGACGACGCGGCTTCAATGCCGAACTGTTTCTGCGCCGAAAATCCCGGCCACGGCCTGCTAATAACACGAGCTCCCAAACCTTTCGCGATCTCGCGTGTTCGGTCGGTGCTTTCCGAATCGATCACCAACACCTCGTCGACCCAATCAACGGACAGAATGGCGTCGGCGATCTTCTGTTCTTCATTTCCGGCAATTATCACTGCTGAAATCTTCATTGCAAGGATTTTCGCAAAGATACGGGTAAATATAAAGACGTGACTACATCGTAAGCATAGTAAGTAATAATATGAGGAGCTTTATCTCAAAATTACTTTATCTTTTGAGCGATTAGTATTATAATTCCCGCAACTACTATTGGCCGTATATTTGTAAAGACATCCGACGTCAGTTTACTTAAATCCGCCGGAGGTTCGCATTGATGTCGAATAATTACAAACCTTACCAAAATTTCGTTAGCCGCATTACTTTTATTGCCGTGATCGCGGCTTTTGTTTTGTTGTTTACAGCCTCAAACGCTAAAGCATATTCATTTGAGGAACAAGAAGATAATATCTGGGCTACTTTGCTGGCTCCCGTCGTTGATTACGGTATTTTTAGTGAGCGTTTTCCCGAAAAGGAGCGGCGGCAAGGCCTCACACTGATGCGAACCCCGCCGCCGGGACAAGAAGAAGTTGAGCAATTTGATCCCAAACCTATCAAGCCTCCCGAGCCCGCTAAAATCCCAGTTGATCCAAGCTACTTCGATCATCCTCTGGTCTGCACTGCAACTGTGGTCAATGCGAGTGCGACTTTGGGCAACGAGGATGAGTCCTTTGCGGCTGTAAACCCGACGAACACACAGAACATTGTTGTTTTTTCCAACCTTAATGCGAACAGCATTCATAGATCATATACAACCAACGGGGGCGCCAGTTGGACTCACGGCACAGTCGCGACGGGCGTCGCGTGCTGCGACGCGCAGGCGGCGTGGGATAGTTTTGGCAATCTTTTTGTTGTTTATCTCAATTCCGCAGCCAGCCAGGTCAACGTAATCCTGAGCACGAACGGCGGAGCGACTTTTAGCGCGCCGGTTACGGCAGGCACAGGCAGCGTTGACCAGCCTTCGATCGCCGTCGGCAACGGAAGCGTGTGGGTCGATTGGAACCTGAGCGGCAACATGGTCGCGCGCGGAGCTCCTGTCACAGGACTGGGAGCGTGGGGGCCTTTTAATGCCCAGCAGACAATTCCCAGCGCAGCAGGCAGCTACGGCGGAATCGCAGTTGGACCCGGCGCAAATGGCGGCAAGGTGATCGTCACCTATCAGAATCCGACCGGCGGACAAGGCCCTGCGACGATCTATTCAAATACCGACGCCGATGGTTTGGGCGCAGGCGGTTTTGGTGCGCGCGTGACAGTGACGGCAAGTAACGTCGGCGGCTTTGATTTTATACCGGCACAGAGCGGACGATCGATCGACGCCGAAGCCGGAGTTGTCTGGGACGCAACGGGCGGAGTGTTTAACAATCGCATTTATCTTGTTTACACCGACGAGACCGTCAACGAAAACAACGACACCGAGATCTATGTGCGAACGTCTGATACCGACGGAGCAACCTGGAGCGCTCCTGTGCGCGTCAATGACGATGCGACGACGCGTAGCCAGTTTTTGCCTTATATTGCTCTCGACCGCACAACTGGAAACGTTGCAGTTGGGTTTCACGATTCCCGCAATGACAACGGAACTGTTGGAGCGGGCGGAACAAACACGACCGCAAACGACGACGCGGAATATTGGGCAACTTACAGCACAAACGGAGGAGCAAGCTGGGCGGCAAACACGCGATTAAGCGGCGGATGGTCAAACGACGACGCAGCCGGAGCCTCCACCGATTACGGCGATTATGAAGGAGAAATGGCTCATAACGGCAAGTTTTACGCCATCTGGGCGGACAACTCAAACTGTGACGGCACAAACCCGAACGGCACCCTGAATGATTTTGACCTCTATATGGGAACGCTGACGCTGCCTGGAGGCACGACGCCTACCCATACGGCAACGAGTACGCCCACATTTACTCCAACCAACACTTCCACCAACACTTCGACGCCAACCACGACGCCAACCGCGACGCCAACGGCCGGAATTTCGCTTGCCGTGTCGCTCCCGATCGTGTCCGCAACTCCCGGATCCGAAATTACGCTTCCGGTCACTGTTGGAGACACGACCGGTTTTAACATTACCTCTTACGATCTTCAGATCACATATGATCCGGCGGTTATCATTCCGGCCGCGACGCCTTACAACATAACCGGAACCTTGAGCAGCGCGATGGCGATAACTCCGAATACCGATAATGCCGGACATTTCGTCATTTCTGCATTTCAAACAACGACAATGGCGGGGGCCGGTACGCTGATAAATCTAAAATTTGTGGTTGTCGGCTCATCAGGGCAATTTACGTCGCTGACATTTGAAGACTACACAGATCCCGGCAGCACGTTTCATCCGGGAATGATGTTCAACGAGGGCAAGCCTGCCAGTACGACGGACGATGGAGGCGTTTCTGCCGTTGGGACAGCGATCTCGGGCACTGTCACATACGGCAACGCGATCGGAGCACCGGCGCCGCGTTATGTTTCAAATGTAACACTCACAGGTGCCGGTTCGCCGACTGTAATGACCACTTCAAGCGGGCTCGGTCCGGTCGAGGGACGCTATTGGCTCAGCGGATTTGGTGCGGGTGCATATACGGTCACGCCCACGAAAACCGGCGGCCAAAACGGAGCCATAAATTCCTTTGACGCAGCCAGGATAGCGCAGCACGTTGCCGGTATCTCGCTGTTGACCGGCAGCCAGACGCAGGTGGCCGACGTCAGCAACAATGGCACCATTACGTCGTTCGATGCGGCGAATATCGCTAATTATGTAGTTTCGGGCTCGCCCACCGGCATCACAGGAACATGGAAATTCAGCCCCGTAAACCGTTCATATCCGTCGGTGAGCAGCAGCATCGCGGGCGAAGATTATGCAGGCTTGCTGATGGGCGAAATTTCAGGAAACTGGCTGAATTCCGGCGCGAGGCCGGCTGACGGGCTTGAAGAGCGCATTATCGTCAATGCTCCTGAAATAATGACGCCCGCCGGCAGCGACATTCTCGTTCCGGTCAGCGTTCGGGGAGCTGCGGAAAAGGGAATTATCTCATGTGAGTTCGATCTCCGTTACGATCCGGCAGTGATCCAGCCTCACGAAGATCCGGTCGATGTTGCAGGAACCGTCACCCGGGGACTCACAACCGTTACAAATGGACAGGAGTCCGGCATGCTGCGCGTAGTACTCTATGGAGCCCTGCCGATAGAGAACGACGGGTTGCTTTTGAATCTAAGATTTAGTGTGGTCGGAGTACCGGGCAGCGTGTCGTCGCTTACGTTTGAGCGGATGATGTTTAACGAAGGCGATTCGGAAACAATTATTACAGACGGACAGGTCAAGCTTTCTGCTGACGCCGCGAACCAGGCCGACATAAGCGGACGGCTATTGAGTTCAATGGGGCAGGGAATTCCGATGGCTCGTCTCACTCTCACTGACACGACCGGCCAAAGTTTTTCGGCTATTTCAAACGGATTTGGGTTTTACCGTTTTGGAGGTTTGCAGGCCGGGCAAACTTACACGATCAGCGTCGAATCTAGCGGCTGGACATTCGCTCCGCTGACGGTCAGCGTTACGGACCAAACGGCGAGTATGGACATTATCGCGTCACAGTAAAATCTGCTAATCGAATATAGAGCGCGCTGTCTGAAAGGCTTGCAGATCGCCGGACCATTTGCGATGTCGTAGGACCAAATGGAGCGTTCACCGTTCCCAAGGTGGCAATTTCCTGACCACGTCCCAGACAATGTGGTGCAAGCTTGGCGACGTTGGCGGGATGGTTGAAACGGTCGGCAGGAATCTGAACTCCGCCCACGAAATACACAAAAACCACAAAAATAATTCACTACCTTTATTTCGTGCCTTTCGTGTGTTTCGTGGGAATCTGGATCAAAGAAGAAGACGAACACACCGGCAAACCCAAGATCTTCAAAAGGAAGAAAACAAAAACAAGTCCGCGATAGTCTCGGCGTTAGCATCAGCCGGGATTAGATAAATCGCCCTTAAGGCTTTCGCACGCCGCAATCAAACCGCGGGCAATTGTGGCTTTTCCATTGGCGTAGCCGTTCGCAGTGCGATTTTGCGGTATATTGGAATGGAATGTCGCTCAAGGCCGCAATCGAAGCTATTTACGATGCATTCTCGGATGTCGCAAAGCCGTCGAAAGTCGATGGTTGCCCGTGCTGCATGACGGCTGATGAGTATGAAACGCTCACTGCAAAACCGCTTCGTGAGTTAAGCTCTGGGGAACTTGACGAATATGCTTCCGACGTTATGTTGACGATGGGAAGTGAAGACGATTACCAATACTTCCTCCCGCGCATTCTCGAACTAACTATAGAAGACGATCCTGACTGGATATCAAGTGCCGAGATCACGGCTAACAAGCTACAGATGGCGGGTTTCAAGCGATGGAACGAAAAGAAACAGGCTTCCATAAATGATCTGTGGCTTGCAGTCATTCGCAACATTGCAACTGCGGAATCGGATCCGGAACTTCTTAGCTTTAGAGCATCTGAAATCGACACTTGGCTTGGTGCGGCGACTTTAATTCCGATCCCAGTTTCACCATTTACGGAATTTCTTGAACCGTTTCCAGACATCGTTCGGACTCTCTACAACCACAACTTCAAGACTCTCTTCCAAGGCCGGTTAGACAATGCGTTTCTGGAAGAGCCCAACGATGGCCAGACGGAGATCGCCAACTGGCTGCGGCGTAGCGTAGAGAAAACAATGAGCTAAGTTTACCTTAAACCCGGAACCGGCGAGTCGATCGTGATGTTGTTTGCGCGAAAGGCGGTTGAGGTTACGCGCTGAAGATCGGCGAGGGCTTTGTTGTAGTCGGTTTCGGCTCGTATCTCGGCGTTTTTGGCGTTTGTCAAAGAGTTTTCGCGCTGGAAGAGTATGAAGGTGGTTGATTTGCCCGCCTCATAGAGTTTCTGTTCGCCGGCGAGTTGAATTTCTGCGTTCGCCTTCGCCCGTCGGGCGGTCAACACTCGCTGCCGTGCGGTCTCTACTGCCTGCACCGCATTTCTCACTTCGACGATCACTGTTTGTTCCTGTCCGCGTGTCTGGGCCTCGAGCTGCTGTTCCTGTATTCGCGCGCCGTCGAGATTTGCTTTTGCGGTGCGGTTGCGAAGCGGGAATGAGAACGTCACACCGAGCGAAAAATTCGGTGCGTCTGAGCGAAAAATATTCCTGAGCGAGCGGTTAAAACCACCGGCCAAGAACGCGGGCGTGCCGGGAATTTCGATCAACGGATTTGGTATTTGACTGCCCGGGCCGAGGAGCGTGTTTAAGCTCTGCCGCAGAATTTCACTGTTGCCGGTAAACTGCGGCGTGAAGATCGACTGCGTGCTGGCCCCGCCGCGCGAAAGGCCGTCGAGCGAAAACGTCGAGTTAAAGTCTAACTGTGGTCTTGTCTGATTTTTGTAAAATTTTATATCGGTCGCGTTGATCTCTTTCTGCAAACGAAGCCGCCGAAGCTCAAAACGATTGTCCATCGCATCTTTCATCGAGTCGTCAAGACTCGGCGGATCGAGGCTGAATGTTGGAGCGTCGGTCGGAACAAGCGACTGCGACCATTCGCTGGAAAGCGGATCTTTGAGGATCAATTGCTTTAACGCATTTTCGGCAACACCGACTTGTTGGGTCGCGAGTAGAAGGTCGCCTTCGCGGTTGGCAAGCTCGGTTTCGACCTCGGCTTTCTCTAGCGGAGCTGCGGCACCGGCGTCTATCCTCGCTTCGATCTGCCGCAGGTTTTCTTTTGACAAATTCACGTTCGCCACCTGATTTTGTTGATTGCGCATTGCGAACACGTAATCCCAATATGCCCGCTGAACCTGTGTGATCGTGTCCGTCGCCCTGAGGCGGAAATCTGAATCGGTCTGCTCAAGCCGCTTTCTGGCGATCGTTATCTGATGGCGTTTGCTGTCGATGCGAAAATTTCTTAGCAGCGGCTGCGTATATGAAAACCCGAGACTCGACGAATAGATCGCGCTGCCGCCGCTCGATACCGAGCCGGACGTAACCTGCGCCTGCGCAAATGCATTCTCGGTACGCTGATTGTTAAAGAATACTTGGTAGTTTCCGCCTCCGTGTTGAATGAAATGGCTGAAATTGGAATTGACGCGGAAATCATTTGTCGCGGGTGAGCCGGTCGTATTATTGCGTGTAAAATTTGGCGCTATCGAAAAAACTGGATCATAAATCCCGAGCAGCGAGCGCACCTGCGTTGCCTGGAAACGGACATCGCCGCGCGAAACTTCGATATCGTTGTTGCTCTCAAGCGCACGGCGAATCGCCTCCTGCAATGTCAGCGGCAAAGGCTGCGCCGTCTGAACCCCGACCCGAGTAAGGCTGATCGCTGTATTATTGCGCAACTTCGCGACTGAATTATTTGCCTGATCGGTTTTTGCCGGTGTTGAGCCCGTCGCCTTATTGCCGTCGCTATTTTGCGCGACTTGCGGGTCGTTCTGCGCCTTTGCATAGACGCCGATCGTGCAAACCAGCATTATCAATATTAAATTTATGGCTAATCGCGAAAGTTTCATTTTGAGATAGCATCGGCGACGGAACGCCCATTTTTTCAGATTAAAAAACACAAACCAGTATTACGTCCGTATTTTTTGGTTTGTTTCAACATTCTGGTTCCCGGCCTTCTGAGTGCAACCTTTGAAATCTAACCATATTTGCGGTATCTTCAAGATTTTAATATACGCACTTTTTGGGAGGAAATTAAATCACAATGGCTATAAAAGTAGGTATTAACGGTTTTGGACGCATCGGACGCGCGGTTGTGCGGACATGGCTAGGCGACAAGGATATCGATCTGGTCGCGGTCAATGACCTGACTGACACAAAAACGCTCGCGCATCTGCTCAAATACGATTCGGTAATGGGCAATCTTGACCATAACATCAGCGCCGGAAACGGCACGATCACGGTCGAAGGCGACAGTTTTCGGGTGTTTTCGGAAAAAGATCCGGCTCAGATACCTTGGGAAGACGTCGGAGCAGACATCGTAATCGAGTCAACCGGGCGATTTACCAAGGCCGAGGACGCGTCTAAACACCTTCGCAGCAGCGTGAAAAAAGTTGTTATTTCGGCACCTGCAAAAGGTGAGGACATCACCATCGTGCTCGGCGTTAATGAAAAAATGTATGACGCCGGAAAGCACAACATTATTTCAAACGCTTCGTGCACGACGAACTGCCTAGCGCCGGTTGCCAAAGTCATCCACGAAAAATTCGGCATCAAAAGCGCCCTGATGAATACGATCCACAGCTATACGAATGACCAACAGCTTCTCGATCTGCCGCATAAAGACCTTCGCCGTGCCCGCGCCGCAGCTCTGTCGATGATCCCGACCTCGACCGGTGCGGCCAAGGCAATCGCTCTCGTCATTCCTGAGTTAAAAGGTAAATTTGACGGCATTTCCGTCCGCGTCCCGACGCCGAACGTTTCGCTTGTCGATGTGGTGATGAATGTCGAAAAAGGCACATCAACCGAAGAGGTGAACGCAGTCCTAAAAGAAGCTGCTCATGGCCAACTTAAAGGAATTCTCCAATTTTCGGAAGAACCGCTTGTCTCGATCGATTTCAAGGGCAACTCGAACTCATCGATCGTTGACGCCGAAAACACAAAGGTCATCGACGGCACATGTATTAAGGTGCTTTCGTGGTACGACAACGAATGGGGTTATTCATGCCGTGTCCGCGACCTTGTGAAATACATTGCCGCAAAAGGTTTGTAAGCCAACGTAAATGAAGAGCTGTCCGCAATGCCATCAGAGCTACGACGACGAAAACCTGAATTTTTGTCTCAATGACGGAACCGCGCTCACCGCGGCTGGACAGGCTCCTACAATTTTAATGCCCTCTCCTCCGCCGACTGAGTTCCAAGCCGCGGCCCCGACGCAATGGCAGCAGCCGGTGCCGCAAGCGCCGCCATCCGGAAAAAAGTCAAAGGCCTGGATCTGGGTATTGCTCGTACTCGGCCTGTTGCTGCTTCTGTGCGGCGGCGGTGTCGGCGGGTTTCTTCTATTTCGCCTAAATCAGGCGGGCGTGAACACTGACAAATCAACACCGTCATTGTTTGAGACACCGGAGTCCGAACCGCCGACATTCCCTTCTACATCGCAACAGAAGAAAAAGGGATCAGGCAATGTGACCATGGCAAATTACGAGCGGCTTCGTAACGGGATGTCACGGTCCGAGGTTGAGATCATTCTCGGAGGCAAGGGAACCGAGTTAAGCAGCTCAAGCGGCGGCGGCATGAACTTCGCGGTCATTCAGTGGGAAAAAGAAGATTTCAAATCGATCATAGTCACTTTTCAAAACGACAAGATCATGTCAAAAACGCAGGTCGGGCTAGGCGACTGATAACGAATGAACAAGAAAACCATAAAAGACATAGACATTGCCGGCAAACGAGTTTTTATCCGCGTTGATTTTAACGTCCCGATAAAAGACGGCGAGATCGCGGACGATACGCGAATTCGCGGAGCTATGCCGACGATCAAATATGTTGTCGATCAGGGAGCAAAGGTCATTCTGGCTTCCCATCTTGGCCGGCCGCTCAAGGACAAAAAAAAGGCCGAGGAAAAGGGAATGCCGTATGATGCCACGAAATACAGCCTTCGGCCGGTATTCGAGTATTTGTCGAAGTTAGAAGGGCTAAATGTTGCATTTGCAAATGATTGTGCCGGTGACCTTGCCGCCTCAGAGGTTTCCGCACTGAGAGCCGGCGACGTTCTCCTACTCGAAAACCTGCGACTCCACGCCGAAGAAGAAAAGAATGACCCTGAATTCGCCAAACAGCTCGCTTCGTTGTGCGATGTCTATGTAAATGATGCTTTTGGCACGGCGCATCGGGCACACGCTTCGACCGAAGGCATTACGCATTACGTCGAAGACTGTGTCGCCGGGTTGCTGATGGAAAAGGAGTTGAATTTTCTCGGAAAGGCTCTTCATGACCCGGAGCGCCCTTTCGTCGCCATTCTTGGCGGCGCAAAGGTTTCGGACAAAATCCCGGTGATCGAATCGCTCATCGAACGCAAAGTGGACAAGCTCCTCATCGGCGGCGCGATGGCATACACTTTTTTCAAGGCCCAGGGCTTTTCGGTCGGCAAATCGCTTGTCGAGGACGAGATGATGCCAAAGGCTCTTGAGATCGAGCAGATCGCAAAAGACGCAGGCGTTGAGCTTATTTTACCGACGGATCATCAAGTCGTAGATTCTTACGATCCGCTCAATTCACGCAAGACAATCCCGGTCGCTTTTACAAATGCCGGACTGGTTGGCCTCGATATCGGCGTCGAAACGATAGAGATATTCAAACAAGCTCTCGAAGACGCGAAAACTATTGTCTGGAACGGTCCGATGGGAATGTTCGAGGAAAAGCCATTTGACGAGGGCACGGTCGCCATCGCGAAAGCAGTCGCCGATGCAACCAACAAAGGTGCTACATCGATAGTTGGCGGCGGCGATTCGGTCTCAGCCGTTAACCAGGCAGGCTTGAATGATAAGATCTCGCACATATCGACCGGCGGCGGCGCGACGTTGGAATTTCTCGCCGGTGATGTGCTGCCGGGCGTCGCGGCACTCGATGATCAATCGTAGCTACAGCATCTGCGCTTCAGTTTTTTGTGGTAAAATCGTTTTAGTTTTCCGGCAATGAAAACATTTTGGAAGGAAGCGCGCAACGCGATTCTGATCATTCTAGGTATATTTTCGGCGGCTTTCGGGCTAAAAGGCTTTTTGTTGTCGAGTCGCTTCATCGACGGCGGCGTCACTGGGATATCAATGCTAACGTCAGACCTGGCTTCTCTCCCGCTGGCATTGCTTATCCCGTTGATAAATCTACCGTTCATCATTATTGGCTATCGTCAGATCGGAAAAGTGTTCGCAGTCAAAAGTGCAATAGCAATTGCTGGTTTGGCATTATGTCTCGCAGTTGTTCAATTTCCAGATGTTACGCCCGACAAACTTTTGACCGCCGTATTTGGAGGACTTTTTATAGGTGCAGGAATAGGATTAGCAATACGAGGCGGTTCGGTTCTTGACGGCACTGAGATTGCAGCGCTTTTGATCAGCCGAAAGAGCCATCTGCTGAGAGTTGGTGACGTTATTCTTATCGTCAATGTCTTTATCTTTCTTGCCGCTGCATTTTTTCTTGGGCCTGAGATCGCAATGTACTCGATACTTACGTATGTAACGGCTTCCAAGACCATTGATTTCTTACTGCATGGGGTTGAGGAATATACGGCGATCACCATTATTTCGAAACGCAGCGAGGAGATAAAAGACTCGATCATAAACCGACTGCATCGCGGAGTGACGGTTTATAAAGGTAGTGGCGGAGTAGGAAGCACGGGTGAAAATCCAAAGGAGGTTGACATACTATACTGCGTCGTAACGCGACTTGAGATCGGGAGTGTAAAGTCGGTAGTCAATGATATTGATCCGGCTGCTTTTGTGACTACACACGCACTGTCTGACGTTATGGGCGGCTTGATCAAGCGCCCCGTGCTACATTAAGAAAATATGAGAAAACCCGTCATAGCTGGAAATTGGAAGATGTATAAGCTGCTTGGCGAGGCGGTTGATACGGCATTGGCTCTCAAGCCTTTGGTGGCGAATGCTAATCATTGCGAAGTTGTCATTGCGCCGGTGTTTACAGCGCTCAAGACGGTCGCTGCGCGTCTTGAAGGTTCAAATATCA
>CAZUEI010000019.1:0-14470 GCA_964618985.1 uncultured Chloracidobacterium sp. | reverse complement strand
ATGGGCCGAGTGCCGCTTGCGAACGGCGGCGAGGTTGAGATCATCGCCGGCGAATTCAACGGCGTGAAAGGCCCGGCGACGACATTTTCGCCAGTGCATCTTTATAACTTAAAACCAAAATCTGGCGAAAACATCGAGCTGTCATTTCCGACTGGTTACACCACGGCGATTCTTGCCATCGAAGGTTCGGCAAAACTGAACGGCTCCGACAAACTGCCGCCGAATTATCTTTCGTTGTTCGAGCGGGAAGGCGAATTAATACAAGTCGAAGCAGTCGAGGACAGCGTGCTTCTCCTAATGAGTGGTGAGCCGCTCAATGAGCCGATAGCTCAATACGGGCCATTCCTGATGAATACGCAAGCTGAAATTGCCCAGGCGATCGACGACTATCAGCGAGGGAAGTTCGGCAAACTGGCGGACTAATTGCACAAGCCATCATTAACCCGCGGACTTTGCATTATCTCGATGCTCGGATAATGTCTGCAAAAACTCCCGCTGCAGTTACATCCGCTCCAGCTCCCGCGCCTTTTATCACCAAAGGCTGATCCGCATAGCGGTTCGTGTAGAAAAGAACGGCGTTGTCTTTGCCAGAAAGGTTTGCGAAATTGTGGTCGGGGCCGATCGACTGTAGCCCGACCGACGCTTTGCCGTTATTGAATGATGCGATGTATTTCAGTTTTAAGCCTTTGGAAACTGCATCATCTAGCAGGCGGCGAAAGTGATCTTCGTGCTTTTCCATTTCGGCATAAAAATCTTCGACCTTGCCCGCGAGACATGATTTTGGCAAGAATCCGATATTTTCAATGTCTTCCATCTCGATTCGATTGCCGGCTTCGCGGGCGAGGATCAATATTTTTCGGGCGACGTCGGTTCCATTGAGGTCGAGCCGAGGATCAGGCTCGGTGTAACCTTCCTCCTGCGCCTGACGGACTACTTCGGCGAACTTTCGTGTTCCGTCGTAATTGTTAAAGACAAAATTGAGCGTACCGGAAAGCACTGCTTCGATGCGATTTACTTTGTCGCCGCTGCGGAGCAGATCGTTGAGTGTGTTAATTACAGGCAGACCGGCGCCGACGTTAGTCTCAAAGAAAAAATTCGCGCCAAATTCGCGCGCCGTGTCTTTCAGTTGCGAATAATTTTCGTAGCTCGACGAAGCGGCGATCTTGTTGCAGGCGATGACAGAAATGCTCTTTGCTAGGAGCTTTGAATAGACCTCGACCACATCCGGACTGGCTGTAACATCGACGAAGATCGAGTTGCGGAGATTTTGTTCGATGATCCGCTCTGCAAACGCGGCGACTGACATTGCCCCGGCATTTTCAAGATCTTTTTTATAAGTTTCGAGGTCAACACCTTCCTCCGCAAGCAGAGCACGTTTGCTGTTAGCCACGCCAGCGACGCGGACGTTGAGCCGCATCTCGTCGAGCAGGTGCTGATGCTGAGTGCGGAGCTGTTCGATCAGCTTGCCGCCGACCGTGCCGACGCCGGCGATGAAAATATTGATCTGTTTGTTGCCGTCTGAGAAAAACTCCTCGTGGAGCGTATTGACGGCTTTTTGCACGTCAATTGAGGAGATAATGGCCGAGATATTTCGCTCGCTTGAGCCCTGGGCGATGGCGTGAATATTAATCCCGTTGTGGCCGAGTGTTGTAAACATTTTGCCGCTGACGCCGGTGTGTTCCTTCATGTTGTCACCAACCAAAGCGAGAATAGAAAAACCGCTCTCCACTTTTAACGGCTCGATCTTGCCGACATTGATCTCGTATTCGAACTCGCGATCAACCGCGCGTTTTGCGGCCTCCGCAAATTTTTCTTCGATCGCGACGCAGATCGAATGTTCGGACGAGCTTTGTGTGATTAGTATCACATTGATCTGCGAACGCGATAGCGCGTCAAACAGACGCTTTGAAAAGCCGGGGATGCCGACCATTCCGCTGCCTTCGAGATTAAGGACGGTGATCTTGTCTATGCTCGTGATACCACGGATCATATCCTTTTCCGGTGCGGAATCGGCTTCGATAAACGTGCCGGGATTGTCGGGATCGAAAGTGTTTTTGATCAAAACAGGAATACCCTTTGCCATCACGGGCTGGATCGTCGGCGGATAAATAACCTTTGCTCCAAAGTGCGACAGTTCCATTGCCTCGCGGTAATTTATGCGCGAGATTTGCCGCACATTGCGTACAAATCGTGGATCGGCCGTCATCATTCCCGAAACATCCGTCCATATCTCGAGCACATCGGCGTCAATAGCGGAGGCAATGATCGCCGCTGTGTAATCCGATCCGCCTCGCCCCAAAGTTGTTGTGTAGCCTTTTGGGTCTGATGCTATGAAGCCGGGGAAAATATGGAGCTTTGCCGTCGAGGAATCAAAATATTCCTTTATCCGTCGATTGGTTTCGGAAAAATCAACGGATGCAAAACCGTGGTTCGAATCGGTTTTGATGATGAGGCGGCTGTCCTTCCATTCGTTTTCCAGACCGACTTCTAAAAGTTTCGCGGACACAATTCGTGTTGATACGATCTCGCCGAAACTTAAAATACGATCGAGTGTTTTCGCAGACAATTCGCGCACGAGACGCACGCCTTCGCAAAGGTTTTCAAGTTCTTTTACTGTGGATTCGACAAAGTCCAGTACTTCGGAATTTCCCTTATCGCCAAAAAGCTCGTGGATAGTTTTAATATGGCGCTCGCCAGTGTTACTCAGAATTTCGATATAGCCGTCATCGCCGCGTTCCGCCGAGCGGCCGGCATCGATCAGCGAGTCGGTCGTGCCCTGCATAGCCGACAGTACGACCGCGCAGGGGCGCGATAGTCGGATTATTTCGATTACTTTTTCTATTGTTTCGGCGCTGCCAACTGATGAGCCGCCGAATTTTAGGACCTTCATATTTTGCTAACGAGGAGATCTTTTAAGTCCTCATATTTTACGTCCATCTCGATGCTCTGCTTTTCTTTCGAAAACAGCGAATCGACGGATTCCGGTACTTTTCCTTGTGTGCCGATTATTTCTCTTACTGAATCGAATTTTACAGGGTGGGCGGTTTCGAGAAAGATGCCCTTTTGATTCGGTTCTTGGGCGAGATGATCGGCCAATGCTCGGTAACCGACGGCACCATGAGGATCTAGGATATAATCATATTTCTTGTAAACATTACGCATGGTTGCCGCGGTGTTTTCGTCCGAAATGCTAACGGACTCGAGTTTTTCTTTGAGATCGACGAATTTATTGTCAAATATTTCGAGGATGCGGACAAAATTGCTGGGCGAGCCAACGTCCATAGCGTTCGATAGTGTTGCTACAGATTGTCTTGGCTGGTATTCCTCGGTTTGCATAAATCGCGGAACAACGTCGTTAGCGTTACAGGCAGCAATAAATTTCTTAACCGACAAACCTGATATATGGGCCAAAATTCCCGATGCAAGATTGCCAAAATTGCCGCTCGGGACAGAGATCACAGGCGGTTCGTCGCTCCATTGCTTGAGTGCATAAAAATAATAGAATTGCTGCGGCAGCCAGCGGGCGATATTGATAGAATTTGCCGATGTTAAATCAACTTTTGACTGTAATTCAGGATCTGCCAATGCCTGTTTTGCCAAAGCCTGGCAATCGTCAAAATTGCCACGTACTTCCAATGTAATTACATTTCCGCCCAAAGTAGTTAGCTGCAATTCTTGGACTTTGCTGACCTTCCCTTTCGGATAGAGAATAATGACCTCGATGCCATCGACGCCGTGAAAACCCGCCGCTACTGCGCCACCTGTATCACCGGATGTCGCGACAATTACAAATGTTTTCTCAGCTTTTCCTTGTAAAAAGTATTGCAGGCATCGGCTCATAAACCTTGCACCTACATCCTTGAATGCCAGCGTCGGACCGTGAAAAAGCTCGAGAGCCTGAATGCCAGCCGTTATGTAAACGAGTGGAAAGTCAAAGTTTACAGTCTCGGAACAAATCTTAGTTAAAGTTTCGTCTGGTATTTCCCCGTTAACAAAAGGCTGAATAACATCGAACGCGATCTGTTCATTCGACCGCTCGGCCATTGTTCGCAGCCAATCAGCTGATAACCGTGGTATCGCGGAGGGAAAATACAAACCTTTGTCATCCGGCTGGCCGTTAAGGAGCGCGTTGCGAAATGAGACATGAGGCGATCTGCGGTTTGTGCTAAAGTATTGCATCGTTAAGAATACCGGGTGAAAACGTAAAAACATTAATCATATAACGGTTTTCGGTATTTATTAAAATATGAACGAAGTAAAGGTTTTATCGCCGGCCACGGTTTCTAATGTCGTTTGCGGCTTTGATTGTCTTGGCTTTGCGCTTGAAGAACCGTACGACGAGATGACCGTGCGAAAGATCGACGAACGAGCGATCCGCATTATCAATCATGATGAATACGGCTTGCCTGACGATCCGGCGAAGAATGTCGCCGGTGTTGCGCTGCAGGAGCTAATCGATGCCGCGCAGATCGATTTTGGGTTTGAGGTCGAGATAGCAAAGCACATCAAGCCCGGCAGCGGCATTGGTTCGAGTTCGGCGAGCTCATGCGGTGCGGTGGTCGCGGCCAATCGGCTTTTGGGTGACCGATTTTCAATGCTCGAATTGGTTGATTTTGCAATGGAAGGCGAAAAGCTTGCTTCGGGAACCAAACACGCGGACAATGTAGCACCTTGTATTTTTGGCGGCTTCACGCTCGTTCGCTCTGTCGAGCCGCTCGATATTGTCCCGCTCGATTTTCCGCCGCTCTTTGCAACGGTCATCCACCCGCAGATCGAGATAAAAACGTCTGAGGCCCGCGCAATCTTGCCTCAAATGGTGTCGCTCAAGGATGCCGTTCGTAACTGGAGCAATCTCGGCTCGTTTGTTGCCGCTCTCGAAAAAGGCGATCTCGATCTGATCTCACGTTCGATGGAAGACACAATTGTCGAACCAGCACGCAAATCGCTGATACCAAAATTTGACGAAGTAAAATCTGCTAGCCTCTCTGCCGGAGCGCTTGGCGGCGGAATATCCGGTTCAGGGCCGTCGATCTTTATGCTGAGCAAAACTCAGGAAACTGCTCAAAATGTCGAGACAACAATGCATGAGGTCTATTCCAAAACCGGCATCGAATTCAACATTTATGTCTCGAAAATTCATCCCGAAGGCGTGAGGTTCATCTAGAGGATCTCAAATCGACTATTTTTAATCACACCGAAACTGTTAAAATAATGACAAGATGTTGACCAGGGAATTAGAGGAAACATTGAATCTTGCGGTCGAGGAGGCCGTCAGGCATAAACACGAGTTTGTGACACTTGAGCATTTGCTTTTTGCATTGCTCGAAGATTCGGCTGCGCGCGAAATTTTGTTCAACTGCGGCGCACAGATCGACGAGCTTGCCCGCGCACTGCAGGAGTATTTTGAGAATGTGCTCGAAAAAATGCCGGTTGGTGCAAATGCGATGCCGGAGCTGACATCGACATTTCAATCTACGATCTCGTATGCCGTTTTGCAGGCCGAGGGCAGTGGACAGGGAGCTGTCGATGGCGGCAATATTCTCGCGGCGATGTATCAGGCCGAGCAATCATACGCGGTTTACTTGCTTTTGCAGCAGGGCGTTTCGCGGCTCGACATTCTCAATTACATCTCACACGGAATCTCTAAGATCGATTCAGGAGAACCATTGCCTGACGGCATCGAAGAGGAAGACGAACTCAACAGCTCGGCTCAGCGTAAAAAACCTCTTGAGAGTTTCACAGTTGAGCTTGTGGCAAAAGCCGCCGCCGGTGAGATCGACCCTATAGTCGGGCGATTGCCGGAGATCGAACGAACGATTCAGGTGCTTTGCCGCCGCAAGAAAAATAATCCGCTTTATGTCGGCGAGCCGGGCGTAGGCAAAACAGCGTTGGCCGAGGGCCTTGCTCTTAAGATCAGTGAAGGCGACGTGCCGGAGATCTTGAAGGGAGCGAAGGTTTTTGCGCTCGACATGGGCGCGGTGCTCGCCGGTACGCGTTACCGCGGCGATTTTGAGCAGCGGTTTAAGGCCATCATAAATGAGCTAAAACAACATGAAAACGCCATTTTGTTTATTGACGAGATACACACGATCGTTGGTGCCGGAGCTGTATCCGGCGGCTCGATGGATGCGTCAAATATTCTAAAGCCTGCGCTCGCCGATGGACTTTTACGCTGTATTGGCTCGACGACACATGCAGAGTACAAAGCCGCGTTTGATCGCGATCGCGCGCTTGCGAGACGTTTTCAGCGGATCGATATCAACGAGCCGACGGTCGAAGAGACGTTCGAGATACTCAAGGGCTTAAAGAAATTCTACGAAGCCCATCACGGCGTCAAATACGGCAACGATTCACTGCGCACTGCGGCCGAGCTTGCCGGAAAATATATCAATGACCGGTTTTTGCCTGACAAGGCGATAGATGTGATAGACGAGGTCGGTGCGTCGGTAAAACTTTTGCCGGAAAGTCGCCGGCCCAAGAAAGTGACGGTGCAAATGGTTGAAAATACCATTGCCCGCATGGCTAAGATACCGCCAAAAACTGTGGTCGCCGACGAACGGTCCCGGCTGAGGACGCTTCGCGACGACATAAAGAAAACGATCTTCGGCCAGGACGAAGCTATTGATAAGATCGTCGATGCGATCCAAATATCGCGTGCCGGCCTCGGGCACCAGACAAAACCGGTTGGTTCGTTTCTTTTTTCGGGGCCGACAGGTGTCGGAAAGACCGAGGTTTCAAAACAGCTTGCCGAGATTCTCGGCGTCGAATTTCTGCGTTACGATATGAGCGAATACGCCGAGCCGCACACAGTTTCGCGGCTTATCGGCGCGCCGCCGGGATATATCGGCTTTGATCAGGGCGGTTTGCTGACCGAGGCGATAATGCGAACACCGCACGCTGTGCTTGTTTTAGACGAGATTGAGAAGGCTCATCCAAATTTATTTAACCTTTTGCTTCAAGTGATGGATTCGGCCACGCTGACAGATAACAACGGCAAAAAGGCGGATTTTCGCAACGTGATATTGATAATGACGACCAATGCCGGTGCGAGGGAACTGTCGTCGGGCGGAATGGGTTTTCGCAATTCGTCGGATACAAAGGGCAATGCAAAAGGTGTGATCGAGCGGACGTTTACGCCTGAGTTTCGCAACCGGCTTGACGCGTGGGTGCCGTTCAAACCCCTTGATATGGACGTCATTAAACTCATCGTCGATAAATTTATAAACGAACTCAACGGCCAGCTTGCCGAAAAACGTGTGCTTGTAAAGCTGACCGAAGATGCCCGCGAATGGCTTGCCAAGAACGGCTTTGACGCACGCTATGGAGCCCGTCCGATGTCGCGGCTCATCCACGATAAGATCAAACAGCCGCTTGCGTCCGAGATTCTTTTCGGCAAATTGGCAAACGGTGGAAGCGTTCTGGTCGGGACTGACGAAACTGGCTTGCGGCTTGATCAGAGCGAATCTCAGGTCGTCGAAAAGGTCTAGTACTCACTGCATGAACACCGATGTCCTCATCGTTGGAGCCGGTCCCACCGGACTTGCGCTGGCTTGTCAACTGATCCGTTACAACATTGATTTTGTCATTATCGACAAAAAGGAAACAACCACGCCGTATTCCAAGGCGATTGGCGTTCAGGCCCGAACGCTTGAGATCTACGAACAGATAGGATTGGCAGATAAGCTGATCGAGCTTGGAGCTATCGCTGAAAAAGCGCGCATGATCGTGGGCGGCAAAGTGCGTGGCGAGGCGGTGTTTCAGGATCTTGGCGCCGGACTTAGTCCGTATCCTTATGTTCTCATTGTCGAACAAGGCAAGCACGAAACGCTGCTTTACGATTTCATAAAAGAACACGGCAAGGATGTTCGGTGGCAGACGGAACTTGAGAGTTTTTCGCAAGATTCTGCCGGCGTAACCGCGACTGTCAGGAATTCAAACGGCGAGGCCGAGACCATCGAGGCAAAATACCTGGTTGCCTGTGACGGAGCGAAAAGCCCCGTGCGTCATGCGCTTGGGCTTAAGTTCGAAGGCAGCACTTTTGAGCGGCTGTTTTACGTGGCCGACGTGCAGATCGATTGGGCTTTCGGTCATGACGCATTGCAGGTTTTTCTGATGAAAAACTCGCTGCTGGCCTTTTTCCCCATGTCCGGCGAAAAGCAATATCGCATTGTCGGCACCTTTCCTGAGGAGTTTGCAAAGGACGAAGGTGACATTCTCTACGAAGAGATCGAAGAACACATTCGCATTGACGCCGAGATCGAATTCGACATAACCAAGGTTAACTGGTTCTCTACCTACAAAGTTCACACACGGTACGTCGATAAGTTCTCGGTCGGGCGATGTTTTCTTGCTGGCGACGCGGCGCATATTCACTCTCCCGCCGGTGCGCAAGGGATGAACACAGGCATTCAGGACAGCTACAACCTCACGTGGAAATTGGCTTGGGTGTTACGCGGAAAAGCGAGCGGCGAATTGCTCACGACCTACAACGAAGAGCGTCTGCCAAACGCTAGGACTTTGACACAAACCACTGATCGATTTTTCGGCCTTGTTGCAAGTCCCGAACCGCTGCTTGCTTTTTCACGGCTGTATATCTTTCCGTATGTTGCCCAACTCTTATTTAACCTCGATGCTTTCAAGAGGTTCATCTTTCCGCGTGTCTCGCAGATAGCGATCAACTATCGGCAGAGTTCGCTGAGTAAGGAACAAGGTTCCTTCAACGTGAAAGCCGGCGACCGGATGCCATGGTTCGAGGTCGATGGGTCGAGCATTTACGATCGTCTGCGCGAGCCGACGTTTCACCTTGTTGTGTTCTTTGACGGGAAGACCGAAATACCACCGCTACCGCCCGACCTGATGACGAAATGGGACGGGCTTATCGACAGCACGATCATCCCGCTTTATCCCAACGTCGCCGAGATATTCGGCCACAAGGAATCCTTTTTTGTCATCCTGCGGTCCGACAATTATATCGGCATGATCTCGAATGACTTCTCGCCCGAGGCGGTGAGGAATTACCTTAATTTGATCAGCCGGTAATTAGGCGTGCCAGTGTTCCACGCCGTTTCTGTTCCACAGGCGTTCCAGCCTAGGGTGGAACGGCAAAACTCACCATTTTTATTGGAGTTACGGCGTTTTTTTGCCCTCCGTTCCACGATTTTTGAAAAAAATGTCCGACATTGTCTTACAAAATCGTAATTCCTGTAAATAGGGAGGTTACAGCGTTCCAGCCTATCGGCCCAGCGTCAGCTTCCGTGGAACGCCGTTGCATAAGTTTTCAAAGAGCGACCGCGACCGCCTTCTATTCCTGAGGCCGCGCCTAGTGTATACGAACATAGCATAGTTTGCGCAAATAGTCAAGAGTTTTATAGATGCAACAACAATCATTCATTTCCATCTTCGGGTCTTTCGTGTCTTCGAGGTGAAAATTCCTTCCAATTGCCGTTCCAGTCGAATTGCTCCAGGGCCGAGAAGCGTTTCTTGTAATCATAAAATGATTCGCCCTCGTAAGCGTAGCCGGGATAGTAATATTGCTTGCCGGTTTCGAGGGCGTATTCGATCTCTTTTAGCATTGTAAAAATTCCGAGGCTGCGCGAAGTTTCTGTCGGGTCGAAGACGCCGTAGATGCTTGAGACGGATGTTTTGCCGGCATCGAAAAAGCTGGCGGCCAAAAGTTTTCCGTCGCGGCGAACATCGACCTCAAGCCCTTTAGTTGGCTCGTTTGCCGGATCGGAAGAGAGAAAATCGTAGATAGTATTCGGCACGCCATGCTTGAACCGAAGTTTGTGCCTGTCAAAAAGATCGTGCGTTTCGTCGGTGATCTCGATCGGTTGAATTTTGACATCGAGATCGCTGTTTCGGCGCAAAATACGGCGTTGGCTTTTTGAAAATTTGAAACCGCCCAGCCGAATGCGAAGCGGCAGTACGCGTCTTATCTCGTCTTCATACATGCCGAGATTATATCGAAAGAAGTGCGTGCCGAAATGACGCCAACCGTCAGCAAGTAGCATGTCGAGTTGCTCCGGTTTTACGGCTTCAACGTAAAACTCTTCGTTAATAATTTCGAGCCGGTCATTGATCATAAACCAAAGCGCTGACCACGAAACACACTAAACACACGAAAAAAAGTTCACAAATTATTTTCGTGCTTTTCGTGTGTTTCGTGGGCAATATTTCCTAATGTCCCGAATACCAATCATAACCGTATTCAGCCCAAAAATCTCTTGGCCTTTCGTTTGTAAATTCGATACGCCCAATGCGTTTGATTTGTTTGATGCCGTATTTGGTGGGCGAGGCGAGACGCAGCGGCGCGCCGTGTTCGAGCGTGAGCGGCGCTCCATTCATCTCGTAGGCAAGCAGGGTTTGCGGATGCAAAATGGAGGCCAAGTCCCAACCGACAAAGTACTTTTCATCAGGAGTAATAAGTGAAACGTATTGCGGAAGGTCAATTATTGATTTATTCAGCGAGACATACGCAGCAAAATCCGAAAAACGCACTCCGGCCCATTTGACGATCACGCTCCAGCCTTCGATACATTTTAACTCGGTGATCATCTCGGTTCGCGGAAATTTTTTAATGTCGTCGAGTGTAAGTATTAGATCATCGGAGCGGTTTGCGAGGCCGCCGACCGCGAGTGTCCAGACAGCCGGATCGAACTCGCTTTCGAGCCCCTCTGCTCCATTCGCACGGTCTGCACTGACGCTTGTCAACGGGAACTCAGGCGCGAGTCGAGTTGGACGGTAAAAGATCTGACTGACTTTCTCGTTAAACTCGAACGTGCTGCGAAGCAGTTTTGCTTTTGTCTCATCGCTCATCCAACGCCAGCCGAAAATACCGGCGAGCGCCGCTACGCCGCCGACAAGGAAACCGCGGCGCGAGCGGGCAAACATTTGTCGTTTGGCTTCTTCCGGAGTGAGCGGTTCGCTTAAGTGTCGGCGTTCTTTCAATACCGATGCCGTATTGCCGGGATCGTCGGGAAATGAATCAACGGTATGGCCCGTTCGCGCCTCAAACTCGCGGACCTTTTCGAGCAATATTTTTTTATCTTCGCTCATGTTGTTACCTCGTCGGCCGCCGGTTCTGGTTTTGGTTCGACGGCGTCAATAACGTCGTAGCCGGTGATCATTGAGCGAAAATTGCTCCAACCTGCGAGCGCAACCTGCACAACATGCACTGCAAAAAAGAGTACGAACAAAACCATTAGCCAAAAATGCTCCCATCGTGTCCATTCGTAACCGCCGAGCAGCGAGGTCAGCCAGGAAAGCTGTAGCGGCTTGTAGATCGCGAGTCCCGTCACTACCGAGCCCGCACCCATAACGATCACACCAGAGTATGCGATCCTCTGCGCGTCGTTGTATTTTCCCTGCGGCGGTTTTTGTTTGATGATATGTGCGTCGTGTAACGCAACAAGCGGCGCGCGTTTGAAAGACGCGGGTATCGGCAGCAACGCCCGCCATTCACCCGAGAGAAAAGTGTAAATGACATAGATAATGCCATTTACGGTGAAAAGCCACATGAAAAAGAAATGGAGTTGGATGCCTTCGGCGAGATGCTGCGGGACGCCGAGCGTGTCATAAAACCATGGCGGGAAAAAGTTGAACAATTCGTAACCGAATAATCGTATTCCATACACTGAATTTGCCCAGTAGATCAGAATCCCGCTCCATATCATCATCGTCAGGAGCGGAAAATTTATCCAATGCATCCAGCGAACCGCGAGCGGATGCTTTTTTTCCAATTGCTTTGCCACGATATTAGGTTCACATACCTATTAGTATAAAGCTGTCAGACAAAATTTTTATTTCCAAAAATAGCGCGAATCTGAAATACTTTTAGCATCGAAATATATAACTGACAAGTCGGAATACTATTCGTTGTCAAATTAATACTATGAAATACAACATTATATTCGCATCTACGGTAATTTTGGTTTCTGTTTTTATCATAACTGCAGTGGCGGGTTGCGAGCGGCCGGCCAGGTCCGAGCGGCAATCGGATGCTGCTACGTCGAGCTCAAGTAATCTCACGGCGGTTGTTCCAACACCGGCATCGAAATCTTCCGCCTTGTCGGACGACGTTTTTGACGGTGTCGAGGTCGTGAAAACCAACGCCGAGTGGAAGAAACTGCTGACAAAGACGCAGTATTATATTCTTCGCGAAGCCGGCACCGAGCGGCCATATTCGGGCGAGTATGCCGACAATCACGAACACGGTGATTATTACTGCGCTGCTTGTCATTTGAAGCTGTTCAGTTCAAAAACAAAATTTGAATCGGGAACCGGCTGGCCAAGTTTCTACGAAGCCGTCAATAATAAGAACGTCATCGAAAAAACGGACAGCACGCTAGGAATGACCCGTACTGAGGTTTTATGCGCACGATGCAAAGGGCATCTTGGCCACGTATTTGACGACGGGCCGAAGCCTACGGGTTTGCGGTATTGTATGAACTCGGCGGCGTTGAAGTTTGAAAAGGCGAAGTAGAGCTACCAGTTGATCTTTCCTTCCTGCGAAGTGTCGATTTGTGCGAGCTCGACGCCCTCGTTAAAGAGGAATATCTTCAAATTGTCGAAAAGGAATTCGTGCGAGTCGGGATTTGAGACGTCGAGGCCGTAGTGGTTGATAAGCTGCATCTGCTTTTTCTGCCATTCGGCCCAGCAGTCTTTGCAGATCTCATTAGCCACGCGTTGGCCGAGTTCGTTGGGAATAGGAGCGAACGCGAGCGGTTCCGCTTTTTGCCCGCAGCGCGAGCATTTGAATTTGTCTCCAAATAAAGCCATAAGTAGATTTTACCACAAAGACACAAAGGACACAGAGAGAACCATGTCTTGGATTTGCTTACTTTGTGATCTTTGTGTCTTTGTGGTTTAGTGGTTTAAATGCCTTGTGCTTTTCGGATCGTGGCGAGAATGTCTTCGTCGCTTGGGCGGAAAAGCCCGATCGGACGCACCTTTTGATAGGCAAGTTTGCCGTGCGTGTCTATAACGAACTCTGCACGGGCCGTTCTACCGGGGAGCAATGAATTTGCGCCGTATTTGTCTCTAACCTCACCATGTTCGTCGGACAATAGCCGCAATGGAAGTTTGTATTTATCTCCAAACCTTCCATGCGATTCTACCGAATCCGTCGATATTCCTACGACCTCAGCACCGGTTGCCTGATAATCAGACCAATGATCGCGCACCGAGCACATTTCCTTTGTGCACACCGGCGTATCGTCACCCGGATAGAACATCAACACAACAACGTTGTCGCGATGATCCGAAAGCGTCCAGTCGTTTCCGTCACCGTCTCTCAATGTAAAGTCAGGTGCGGTGTCGCCGATCTTGAGAGTCATTTTTTCAGGTTCTCCTTTGCGGTAAAAATAGCCGTAACGATGAACGGCAGTGTCGAAAGAAATATCTTGTAATTCAATGAGATAATGCCGACCAGACTAATGAAGAAAAGTAAAAACCCCAAACTGGCAAGGCCGATAAACGTCATAATTCTATTCGGCTTCTTCTGAAACAGTGTTATGAACAAAATGATCTGTCCGAATAAGGGCAGCAGAGTAAAAGGATGGACCACAGAAAGAGGGTCAATTAATAATTTCGAAAAAACCTCTATCTCACCTTGAAAAAGGAACATCTGATTTTCTGTTCCCCACTCAAGATATCCGAGCAGTGATGTGATTATGAGAAATCCGTTCAGAAGGCGTTTCTTCATACCATCCATTACTGTTGAAAATCCCTTATGTCTCTAAAAGGTTTTTCGGCATCAGTAAAATCCGGCCGGTAATAATGCGACGCCGATTCGTATTCCTGCATAAAGCCTTCTTCCATGCCGAGGTCTTCGAGTAGCGATACGGCCTGGAACCATTCGCCCTCTGAAATGCGGCGTGAGAGCAGGATGTATCGCGGGTCGGTCGCGGCTTTGTTCGTCGCATAATATTGGGCCATGAGCGATATGGCTGTTTTTGGAGAAAGTTCGTCGCGTGTCCAGCGGAGATTTTCCTCGATGCCGGCGATGTCGTTTGGCAAAACTAACAGCCGGATCATCAGGCCGCGTTTTAACAAACCGTCTTCGCCAAAAACAAGATCGTCGCCCATTTGACGGTGCATTTCCTTGATCGCGGCGCGTGCGTGTTCTTTGTAATCGCGAACTTTTGAATATTGAAAACCGGCGTCAGAATCGGCATATTTCAGATCGGGCAAATAAACATCGACAATGCCCTCAAGCAAGCGCAGAACCTCGACTGAATCGTATGCATTCGTATTATAAACGATGGGCAGACGCAGGCCTTTTTCGGCGGCTATCAAAATGCCGCGCGCCATCTGCGGTGCAAAATGGGTCGGCGAGACAAAACCGATATTATGACAGCCGCGATCCTGCAGTTCGAGCATCATTTCGGCAAGACGTTCGTGGGTGACCTCGTTCTTTTTTTGTTCCTTCCAGATTTGCGAGATCTGATAATTCTGGCAATAGACGCAGCGG
>CAZUEI010000018.1:0-14883 GCA_964618985.1 uncultured Chloracidobacterium sp. | reverse complement strand
CCAAAGCGTTTCGTGACATTTTCGACCCGAAGCGTTACATTTTGCTCGCTCATATTAGCTCAGGAAAGAGTAACATACGCACCGGCGAGGACTAAGTTCCGGGTTCGATATCGCGTCCGGTTCTGACAGGCCACTGTCCCAACTGTCCCACGTGTCCCAAGTGTCCCCACTGTCCCACGCTTTTTTGTCCCAACCTTGTCCCACGACGAATGTGGGACACGCAACTCACTGTATTTGCTGGAGTTACGTCGCTTTTTAGCATCTGTCCCACGATTTTTGAAAAAAATGTAAGACTATGTAAGACAAATCCGTTAATGCCTGAAAATAATAGATTTGCAGCGATCGAGGCCTATGAACCGCACCGATCTTCCGTGGGACAGGTCCTCGCGATCTCGCATGCTCAAGTTGTCAAATATCTCGACCCGCTCTTTCAAATAGAGGTCACGGCATATTATACGAACAATTGCATTATATGTTCAATATTTTATCTGTGCAACAATAATAGGACCGCCCCCGGAAAATTGAATTGCGTTCAGCGACATGTGGGATACGTCAGTTGCGGTGTCGAAATACTTGCGGTCGCCGTTCCTTAATCCCCGTCGCCGAGGAGTTTGCCCTGCCATAGCTTCTGCCCGGCGGTCGAGGTGTAAAAACCGAAAATCGCTAATCCGAACAGCACTATCGTGTATAAGACAAACTCACTGGCATACCAGGCGGAAAGTTCTGTGGTAACCGGGCGATTCATGATATCGGCGAACAACAGCAATGAGATCATAGCCACCACACCGAATCGTGCCGTCGCGAGCACAGCGCCGCTTACGACAACAGTATTTGCCACTACTTCTATCGGTGACTGGTTGTTCGCGAAGCCCGATGCGATCGAGATGCTAACATTGATCAACAAAACCGCCGCTACGCCAAGCCATTTCCTACGAAGCAAAAGACCCAGAAACAAAATCAGAAACGAAACGATAAAAGTTGTAATGAGCGCTTCGGTGATCTTATCGAAAAACATATCAGGAAAGCCCCCTATCCCAACAAAGATCCCGCCGCCGGGGCCCTGGCCGGTGAGAATGTTCAGATTTGGGGCAGGTTTGCCCTGCATCGCTGGAACGAAATAAGTTGTGACCACCCATATCGCAGTGGTGAACACGCCGAGCGCGGCTCCTATGAGCACATCGCGACCGACAAGCGGATCGCGCCAATCTCCCGCCAGCAGGCGTGTCCAGGAAATGATACGTTCCGGCGCGCTTTTACGAAGGTACGGCTCAAACGCAAGATACATAACTCCTGCCATACCCGCCCAATACAGTGCAGATTGAAGGGCAGAGATAAAAAGATTTAGCTCGCCAAATAACGACGGGACATGGTGTACTGCAAACGTCCACATGACCAGTCGAGCAGCAAACATAAATACGGCAACCCGCAAGGCGCCTTTCAGGTCGCTTCGGCCGGCACGAATATTGCGCACCGAGAGCCAAACGCTAAAAAACAGTACGCTGAAATATACTCCGACCAGAAAAAAGACAAAGATGGGCGGACCGTCCTGAGCCGACGCCTGCCCCGGCGGCTTGGTCCACGGCTCAACTATCTCAAATCTCACAAGCTTTCCGCGATACGCAGCAGCTTCTATTCTGATCGCGATATCACCGCTGTCCGGGTAATTGCCGGAGAAAGCACGCCGGTCGTCAAATGCGACAGGGGGCGTCCATTGCGGATCGACCGGCTGGAATTTAGCGATGTCGAACCCGGCTTCCTTAAAAACCGCCGCCCAATCTAATTCCGCTGTGATAGCCTCGGGTTCGTCAAAACGAGCCGGAACGCCGCCGAAAAAGACCATGCGGCCTTTTGTGTCGAGTATGATCTCGGCCATGCCGGGAAGGGTATTTTGCGGGTCGGAAGATGTTATTTTTCTATCGCTAAGTGGGACGATCGGATCGGGACTCGTCCGATACAGGAACCTGACTGTGGCCGGTTGCCCGGTCGCGAGTTTCTGCCACCGATCAAGGCTTTGATCAGTTTCCTTGATGTATTTGATGTAATCTTCCCCAAAGCACGGGCATAAAAACACCGAATAGGAATCGGCCCCCTTGTAACCAAATTTCTCTATGACTTCGCGGCCGCGTTCGCGCAGAGTGTCCGCTGACTTTTCAAGAGGGACGATGCGATGCAAAAACGTCTTTTTCGAAGTCACCATCACGAATCCGAGCCCGACGATAACTATCGCCAGCAGAGACAACGCAACTATAGGCCTAAGGGCGCCTTTTTTTGGCGATGCCGCGACCATCTCGGGCGACGGCGTTTGACCCGCGTCGAGCGCGATCTGCATCGGGTTGCCGCCGGGCAGAGCCATCGCAACTTGGAGCGCGGTTTGCGGACGATCCTTTGGATCTTTTTCGAGGCATTTGGCGATGACGCTTTCGACGAGCGGATCGATTCCTTTGACGATCTGGGACGGATTGGTCGGCGTCGCCGTCTGCTGCATTTTGATCAGCTCGGGGACAGTGGCTGCGATAAATGCCTGTTTGCCGGTGAATATCTCGTAAATGACAAGCCCGAGGGCGTAGATGTCGCTGCGAACAGTCACCTCTTTGCCGGTGACCTGTTCGGGCGACATGTAGGCGGGCGTTCCGGCTCGGATGTTGTCGCCCTTCATTTCTTCTTCAAGTCCGGCGATACCGAAATCGGTAATGCGCGCGACGCCTTTGCTGTCGATGATGATGTTGCCGGGCTTGAAATCGCGGTGGAGAATTCCGGCTTTGTGGATCGCTTCCATTCCGACGCATAACTGACGGGCGATCTCGACAGCCCTTTCGGACGTAAACCGCCCGACACGCGTCAACAGCGCCGACAGGTCGTCGCCGTCAACAAACTCCATCGACAGAAAATGCCGTCCGTCGATCTCGCCGATGTCGAAGACGCGACATACATTTACATGCGAGACCTGACGCGCGTGACGCACCTCGGCGTGAAAGCGTTCAAGAGCCGCTGAGTCATTTTGATAACTGTCAGGGAGAAACTTGAGAGCAACGACCTGTGCGAGTTTGATGTCCTCGGCCTTATAGACCTCGCCCATGCCGCCTTTGCCGATGAGGCCGATGATGCGGTAACGGCTCGCCAGAACTGTGCCCGCGACAAATTCGCCCGTCGTAGTGTTCGCGGTCGTGTTGGCTTTGATCTCCGTCTTGTTCTCGTTGCCGGAACTGTCTAGTTTCGTTGGGTCTTCCATAAGAGACATTCCCCACAGAGTCACAGAGGACACCGAGGTTAGAGCCTTACCTGTTTTACTAAGATCACCGCATCGATCTTTCGCAGAGTATCTAAAACGTCTTCAGACAACGCCGAATCGATCTCGACGACGGCGAGGGCTTCGCCGCCTTTCTCCTGGCGGCCGAGGTAGAAACGGCTGATATTTATACCTGCGGCGCCGAGTGTCGTTCCCAACTGGCCAATCACGCCGGGCACGTCGCGGTTTTTTGCTACAAGCATAAAACCGCTCGGGACGGCCTCGATCGAGAAATTGCCGATACTTGTGATGCGGCCTTCGCCGTTGGCGAAGACGAGTCCGGCGAGCGTTTGTTCGCCGTCGGACGACGTAACTGCGGTCCGAATGTCGGCATTGGCTCCGCGCGACGACGAAGTGTATGAGGTCGTAACGCGGATGCCGCGTTCCTCGGCTATGAGCAGCGCGTTGACGACATTTACGCGGGCGGAAACATTTTGCAGCAGGCCTGCTAGAAAGGCACGCGTCACCGGAGCGGCGTCGCGTTCGGCAAGCTCGCCGGTGTATTCGAGACGCACAGCGGAGATCGCCGCATCACCACCGATCTGCGCCTGAAAGCGGCCGAGGCTCGTAGCGAGATCGATGAAGGGCTGGAGAGCTTCGACCTCGGCGGCAGCCATCGACGGAGCATTTACCGCTCCCCGCAACGTGCCGTCGATCAAGTAATCGCGCATTTGTTCGGCGACCGTGAGCGCTACCCCTTCCTGTGCTTCGGTCGTCGAAGCTCCGAGATGCGGCGTCGTGATGATCTTTGGATTGCCGAGCAGCGGCGAATCAGCTGGCAAAGGCTCTGTCGAGAATACGTCGAGCGCGGCGGCCGCTACGGTGCCATTTTCCAATGCTTCAAGCAGTGCGGCCTCATCGACGAGGCCTCCGCGAGCACAGTTGATGACGCGGACACCTTTTTGCATTTTGGCAAAGGCCTCTTTGCCGATTATTCCTCTCGTCTCGTCCGTTACCGGCGTGTGGATCGTGAGGAAATCGGCACGTTTTAAGACTTCGTCGAGCGTGGCGGTCTCGATGCCAAGATCCTTTGCGTGTTCCGCAGACGTGAAAGGATCGTACGCAACAATGTGCATTCCAAAGCCGCGCGCAACCTGCGCAACGTGCTTGCCGATGCGCCCAAGGCCGATCACGCCGAGCGTTTTGCCGTTTAGCTCGACGCCCACGAAACTTTTCTTGTCCCATTCGCCGCTTTGTAATTTGGCGTGCGCTTGTGGAACATTGCGAGCCATCGAAACGAGCAGCGCGATGGTGTGCTCGGCCGTGGTGATCGTGTTGCCGTCTGGAGCGTTCATTACTACGATGCCGCGCTCTGTGGCTGCTTTGACGTCGATGTTGTCAACGCCAACGCCCGCACGGCCGATTACCCGCAGGCATTCAGCTTTATCCATCAGATCGGCTGTGATCTTTGTCGCGCTGCGGACAATAACGCCATCGACACGCCTTATTCTGTTGGCAAGCGCGGCATCGTCGAGCTTTATTTCTTTAGTAACAGTAATGCCGGCATCGCGAAGCGGCGCCAGCTTGTCTTCGTTAACGTCATCGGCGACGAAAACTTGTAGAATTGGTATGGCCATTTGTCAGTTGTCGCGGTCAGTGGTAAAACTTGTGATGAAATCTTAGCATTTCGGGATTGGGCGGACAAAGAACCCAGTCGCTACTGCTCTCGATTCTGAGTCAGATATGGAAATTTTTCTTTATAGAAAAGGCGCGGAAAAGATCGAGGAAGGTTTTTCCCGTGACGACCTTCCGGCCTTGCTTGCAGACGAAACTAATCTTGTCTGGATTGACCTCCGCGGCGAAACGGAAACGGACGTCGAGATCGCCAAGGATGTTCTCGGCAATGTTTTTAAGTTTCACTACCTGACGATCGAGGACTGTCTCGAAACGCGAAACCAGCCGAAAATCGAGGGGTTCCCTGATCATCTGTATTTCATTGTTCACGGTGTAAAGCCCGACGAAACGACTTCTACGAATTTCGTTACCAAAGAACTGGACGGATATTTAGGCAAGAATTTCGTCATAACTTTTCACGTCGAACGCTTCCAGAGCATCAAAGACGTCAAGGCACAGATCCGCACGACCACATTTGCCTGTCAGCGCGGCCCGGCTTATTTGCTGCACCAGATACTAGATCGCATCGTCGATCTATATATGCCGATCGTTGATGATTTTGACAATTCGATCAGCGACCTCGAAGAACGTGTTTTTGGCATGAAAAAAAGCAGCAACCTGATCCTCGGGGAGATCATGGACATGCGTCGGAGCGTTGCCCGCCTAAAGCGAATCTCATCGAGGCAACTCGAGGTCTTGTATCGCATGTCGCACGGTGAGTTCCCGCAGATCCCTGAGAATATATTGCCCTTTTTCCGTGACGTTCACGATCATCTGCTGCGCATCTCGGACCTGGCGGAAAGCTACCGGGACCTCGTCGGCGGGTTGTTTGAGATACATTTTGCGGTGGTCTCGAACAAGACCAACGACGTTATGAAAACATTGGCCGTGCTGTCAGCCATCATTTTGCCGCTGTCCCTCATCGCGGGAATTTACGGGATGAACTTTGAAAACATGCCCGAGTTGAAGAGCAACTACGGATATTGGATCACGCTGCTCGCGATGGCACTGATCACAATCGTGCTGCTATTGTATTTTTGGCGAAGGGGATGGATCTTTCAAAAGGACGATGAAATTCCGGATGCGGAAAACGAGAGTACAAAGGACGAAAGTTAGCCGGCCTGCAGCAACCGCTTTACCTGAAGATCGCCAAAACCATAGACCCCCGCTCGGTGTGTGAACTCAGCGAAAATATCTTCAAATTCAGTTTTACCTTCGAATTGTATCTCCGCAATAATCTCGCCCGGACGCGTGTCCTTTTCGATCGCGGCATCGCAGATCTCTTTAAGGTGTGGAAAACAGGCTGATGTCGAGGTCGAAAGCTCAGCGAGCGTTACATTGTCGCCTCTGCGGTAAGCGTTCCACAGATCCGAGCCAAGCGCGATGTCTTCCGCGGTGAATTCAGTGCGGGCATTGAAACACGTCTTGAGGTCGTCATCAGTCAGCCCGCCAAAACCGAGCCACTTCTCATCATCTGACCGAACGATAGGCTCGACGCGATAAACCCGTGCCCTTGTTTCACTCAGAAGCCAGATGCAAAACCACATGTTGACACTGCAAAATAATTCGTATTCGAACCAGAGATTTACTTCGTCGCTTTCGCCGACGTCTGGCAACTTGGCAAGTTCGTCTGCGACGCGATCGTGATACTCGATCTCGTCCTCGCCGTATTCCGACAAAATAAATCGCCCGCGCTGTTCCCAAAATTCGGGCAGTGTTTCTGCATCGACGTCGCCGACTATCAAACATTCGCGGCAAACGATAACGTCGCCGTCAATGTTGGTTTTTTTGAATTCTTCGAAAAGCGAATCGCCGGGCAAGACATGATAGATCATATCGCTAAATAAATTGCATAACCGACCGCGAGACATATACCTGCATAGACGCCGGCCACAATATCATCGGCGCATATGCCGAGGCCGCCAGGCAATGTTTCTAGGGTGCGGACCGGAAAAGGCTTCCAGATATCGAAGAGGCGGAAGAGCAAAAATCCCGCAAGTAGAAATGGCCAACTTATGCCAAATGGAACAAAAGCGAATGTGATCAATTGCCCCATGACCTCATCGACAACTGCCTGCGACGGATCAGATTTGCCAAAGATCGGGATTGTCCGCCCGGATGCCCAAATACCAATAAGACAAAATGGCAGCAATAAACTAGCCACGACTGCATGGACCCATGCGTAAAAGTAAGGAGGTTGGCTTACCTCACCATGAAAGGAGAAAAACTCATAGAACGGCACGGCAAACGAAGTCACCACAAGATAGATTGCGACAGCAACCACCGAACCATAAGTGCCCGTCGGTCCTGGAAAATAGCCGACACCAAAAGTCGTCAACGCAAGAGCGCTGTAATCGACTATGCCGGATGCCTGACGTTTTTCGACTTCTTCTTTCATTTAGAATTCGATTCCCTGCTGTGCATAGATACCTGCGTGAAAAGGATGTTTGATCTCCGTCATTTCAGTAACAAGATCTGCCTCGTCGATCATCCTGGCAATTGCGTTATCGACATTGCGGCCGGTCAGGATCAAATGAAGATGGGGCTGCTTTTCCCGGACCGAACGTATCTCGGAGATCACGGCATCGATATCGAGAAATCCGTAACTAAGAACATACAACAACTCGTCAAAAACGAGCATGTCGTATTCACCGCTGTGCATCTTTTCGACGCAAAGAGCCCATGTTTCCTCGGATGTCTTTATGTCCTGCGTTTTGTCGTTGGTGTCCCATGTAAAGCCGTCACCCATTGTGTGGACCTCGATGCCGAGTTTCTCAAACGATTCGTGCTCGCCGTAGCGGTCGGTTTTGGCCTTCATGAACTGGATCATCGCACAGTGCATTCCACGGCCAGCCGCGCGCACCATTACTCCTATCGCGGCCGTCGTTTTGCCCTTGCCGTCGCCAGTGTTGAGCATCAACAGGCCTTTCGTTTTTTCGCGATAATCTTCGCGCCGCCATTTGTAGCGTTTTTCTGCCATCGGAAAGAATTATGACAGGATAGAATAGAATGCGGAAGCCCGCGCGAGATTGTGCATTAAGCACCTTTTTCGACAGCCAATTGCAGGGCAGCTACGATCTCGAGTTCCTTTTCGTCCCAATCGCCTTCGATGCCCAGTCCGGCGGCGTTTTTATGACCGCCGCCGCCGAATTTTTCGGCAACCTTGGCAACATTGATGTCGCCTTTGGAACGGAGGCTGGCCCGATATTTGTTGGGGCCGATTTCGCGCATATAAACAACCGCGACGACCTCTTTCGCAGCAAGAGGAATGTTTACAAATCCATTATTATCACCATCAACCGCTGCAGCGCTGTTGTGCATTTCAATGGTTTGCCGCATCGAAGCGATACGCCCCGTCTCGTCGCGCTTGACGGTTTCAAGAACACGCCGCATTAATTCTATACGCGACCACGGATAGTTGTAATAGACAGACTCGCCGATCTCTGACGGCTTGGCACCGGCTTTTATCAGCTCGGAAGCAACTTTAAGTGTACGGTCAGATGTGTTCGGAAAATGGAATGAACCGGTGTCGGTAACGAGCGCCATATAGACGCATTCGGCAATGTCTTTTGTGATCTTGCCGCCGATAGCTTTGCAGAGATTGTAGATCATCTCTCCAACTGCCGATGCCGTCGAGTCGATCCAGTTGATCGACCCGAAATGCCCGCTTGTTGCGTGATGATCGATATTAACTGTGAATTCTTTCTCAAGGCCGGCGATGCCGGGACGGTCGATATCGGAACACTCAATAATGAAAACCGCATCGTATTTGCCGTCAATTGTTTTAACGTCGCGGATATCGCCTGCACCAGGCAAACTTCGATATGCCTGAGGAACATCGCCGTGAACTATCACCTCGGCATTCTTGCCAAGCGATCTCAACAACCAGCAAAGCCCAAGCGATGAACCCACGCCGTCGCCATCAGGCTTGATGTGCGTGGTTATCGCAAACGTGTTCTTATTTTCAATTAACTCTACTACTTGACTTAACACTTCTTAGAAAGTGAATAGCGAATAGTGAACAGTGAATAGTTAAAAAAACTGTTCACTGTTCACTATTCACTATTCACTAATTCCTTCCTTTTTTATTTCGCCCTTCGCCGTGAGATCATCCAGGATCTCGCTTACTCGCGAGGCGTTTTCTTCGGCGGTGTCACGCACAAAATGTACATGCGGAGCGTGCCGAAGGTCCAAATTCATAGCCACCTGCTGACGAACGAACGTCGAAGCGTGCCGCAGGGTTGTCAAAGCCTTTTCGATCTCGTCCTCGCTGCCACTTATAACAACAAAGACTTTTGCGTCACGCAGATCGGCTGCGACTTCGACATCGGTCACTGTAACCATTTCGAGTCGCGGATCATCTAATTCGAACCCGACGACCTCCGAAATTTCCTCTTTCAACGCTACTGCAAACCGCTCTGGCCGACGCATATACAAAGTGGAAAGTGGAAAATAGAAAACGTAAAATTACTTTCCACTTTCCACTTTCAGTTATCCATTATCAAAGTTCAGTCGCCGCGATCTTTTCGATCACAAATGCTTCGATCTCGTCACCGACTTTAAGGTCGTTAAAGTTGACAAGGCTGATGCCGCATTCAAAGCCGTTTTTGACCTCGTTCACATCATCTTTAAAGCGTTTAAGCGTGGCAATATCGCCTTCCCAGACAACAACGGCATCACGGATCAGTCTCGCCTTCGCCTGTCGGCGGATAAGGCCGTCGTTCACGCGGCAGCCGGCGATGGTGCCAACCTTCGACACCTTGAATGTTTCCTGAACGAGGGCTTTGCCAAGAATGGTTTCTTTCTCGATGGCGTCGAGCATACCAATCATTGCGGCTTTGATCTCTTCTTCAACTTTGTAGATGATCGAATGTAGTCTAATATCGACATCTTCCTGCCGAGCGATATCGGCGACCCGGGCTTCGGGGCGGACATTGAATCCGATGATAACGACCGCGGTCGACGCATCGTCGGCCTGCGTAGCCGAAGCGAGCAAAACGTCCGATTCCGCGATTGCTCCGACTCCGGCACGAATAACGCGAACCTTGACCTTTTCGGTCGAAAGTTTTTCTAAAGTGCCTTTTAGCACCTCAACCGAGCCTTGAACGTCGGCCTTTAGAATGACAAGAAGCTCCTTGATCTCGACTTGTCCGAGTGATTCGATGCCGCGTTTTGTAGTCTTGAGCATTGCGGATTGGCGGGCGTGCATTTGCCGCTGTCCCGCGATCGTCTGGGCACGTTCAACATCGGAAACAACCTGGAAAGTATCACCTGCCTGCGGAACGCCTTGAAGGCCGAGTATCTCGACCGGCGTCGCGGGTTGGGCTTCGGTTACAGCTTCGCCGCGATCCGAAAACATCGCGCGAACTTTGCCCGAAAACTGGCCGACAATAAATGGATCGCCGACGCGCAGCGTCCCCTGCTGGACGAGAGCGGTTGCCACGGCTCCGCGGCCTTTGTCCAATTTGGCTTCTAGAACAACGCCTGAGGCACGACGTGTCGGGCTCGCTTTCAATTCCAAAATATCGGCTTGAAGCAGAACGGTGTCGAGCAGAGTTTTGAGATTTTCGTGTTTCTTGGCAGAAACGGGAACCATTTCGGTATCGCCGCCCCAATCGACCGGCTGGAGGCCGAGTCCGGCGAGCCCTTGTTTGACCTTGTCTGGATGTGCGTCGGGTTTGTCTGTTTTATTGATCGCAACAATGATGGGAACGCCTGCCGCTTTTGAATGCTCGACAGCTTCGATTGTCTGCGGCATCACGCCGTCATCGGCAGCAACTACCAGAATGACGATGTCGGTCGCCTTTGCTCCGCGTGCACGCATCATCGTAAAAGCCTCATGGCCAGGTGTGTCGAGAAACACAACGCGGCGTTCCTGCCCCGGTTCATCCGGATTTGGCACGAGGACGCTGTAGGCTCCGATATGCTGGGTAATGCCGCCAGCTTCGCCTTCGGCAACATTGTCACTGCGGATCGCATCGAGTAAAGATGTTTTGCCGTGATCGACGTGTCCCATAACCGTGACGACAGGTGCTCGCGGCAACTCAATATCGTCGGCATCGGCGGCGATCAGTTCTTCGAATTCCTGTTCGATGACCATTTCCTCGAACGGCACAAAACTCACGTCGTAACCAAAATCGAGGCCCATTTCCTTCGCCATCTTATCGCCGATGGGCTGATTCAAAGTCGCAAAAACACCTCGTTTTATAAGCAGCTGCACAATATCGCGCGGCGTGATGCCCAGAGCCTCGGCAAACTCGCGAACCGTCGCTCCATCGGTCAAACGGGCAGTTTTCAGATGTTCGAGATCGACTGCTCCGACCTGATCCATCACACGTTCTTCGATCGAACGTTTTTGCGGCGCGTCCAGATCGCGCTCGGCCCATCTGCCGGTCTTTTCATCGATGGCTTTTCCTTTTCTTCCACCCGAACGGCCGGGGCGGCGGCGATTGTCCGCCGGAGGCGTATAGGTTAGCTGCGGAGCGGCAGTTTCACCCGGCGTACCTCGAAATTCCGGCCTTCGGCCGCGATCGTCGCCCGGACGCGGGCGTTCGCTGATCAGACTGCCGGTTTTTGTCGGAGCATCCTTGACAAGACGGTCGCCGGGTTTGATGCCCTGCTTGAGAGCATCGGGACTCAATGTAAGTTTTTTGACTGTTGTTCCGGACGGCTTTGACGTTGGAGCGGTGCTTTCTTCTATTTTGACAGGCTCGTCCTTAGCTTCAACCGGAGCTTCAATGACTTCTGGTTCGATCTCGGGAATCGGCTCGGTTGCGGCTTTTTTGGACTTGGTCAGTCGTTTGATTGTCGTTGGCTTGTCGGGTTCTTCCGCCGGTGCAGGTTCGGATTTTTTTGCTAGCTTCCTGACTTTTGGCGTTACGGGAATTTCGGTTTCCTCGACCGGTGCGACAGTTTTCTTTTTTACTGCAACTGGTTTCGGTACTTCTTCAACAACCGGATCGACTTCGGGAATTTCAGGTTCGACAACCGGCGGCTCATCGTGTGTCGCCGACTTTTTGATGATCTTAATCGCCCGTTTTGGAGCGGTCTCTTTTTTTGGAAAATACTTATTGCGAACTTTCTCGGCGATCTCGTGACTTACGGTGTTCGATGCAACGCCCACGTCTGCGCCTTCACGACGCACGTCTTCCATGACGCGCTTCGTGTCCTGCTTCACTTCGCGTGCAAGATCGTAAATTCGAATGCTCTTACCAGTCGGCATATTTAATCAACTATAATCCTCAAACGGTTCGCAACAATGCAGCCTGATTCCTATTCAGGCTGTTCCTTTTTCGATTTCTTCTTTGACTTGGCTTCCTCAACTTCATCACCGGAACTGGTCGGTTCCGGGCTGTCACTCGGGCTTTCATCCATTGTAATTTCCGCACTTGCAGCCTCGTCGGATGAATTCTCTGACGCATCCTGCGGTTGTGTTTCAACTTGCAGTTCGTCTTGAATTTCCGGTTGAGTTTCTTCGTTCGGCCCGTCTCCGGTTTGTTCAGCTTCGTCGGTTCCGGCCTCGGCATTTCGTGCTTCAACGATCAAAGCCGCGGCGGTTCGGATAGCTTCAGCCTGATCAAGGCTTACGTCAAGAAAATCGACCAGATCGTCAACCGATGCCGCCGCCAAAGCTTCGACATCTGAAATCCCTTTTTCCGCCAAAATCTCGGCCTGCGACGTCGTGACGCCCTCGAGAGCCGTGATCGGCACCGCTTCGCCAGAGGCCATCATTTTGCCCATTTGGCGGGTAATTTCTTTCTTGAGCAGCTCTTCGCTGACGATCTTGATCTCCCAACCGACGAGCCGCGTCGCGAGCCTCACATTCTGGCCCTTTTTGCCGATCGCGAGGCTCAATTGATCTTCGCCGACGATCACTTCCATCAGGCGATTTTCAATGTTGGTGATCCGAACCTGCGAAACCTTTGCGGGTGAAAGCGCATTAGCGGCAAACACCGAAGGCTCATCAGACCACTCGATAATATCGATCTTTTCGCCGCGAAGTTCTTTGATGATCGCCTGCACGCGTGAGCCTTTCATACCGACGCACGCACCTACGGGATCGACGTCTTTTTCGTTCGATGTAACGGCGATCTTTGCACGGTCTCCGGGTTCGCGAACGGCCGATTTGATCACGACAGTATCGTCATATATTTCCGGAACTTCCATCTCAAACAGCCGTTTCAAAAGCTCGGACGAAGCACGCGAGCATTTGATCTGCTGGCCTTTTTGCTCACGGGAAACGTCAATTATGACGACCCGGATCCGTTCACCTTGGTTCCACATCTCGCCGCGCGACTGCTCGTATTTAGGAACAACTGCTTCGAGATTGTTGCCAAGATCGATGATCATATCGCCGCGCTCAAAGCGTTTGACCATGCCGTTGATCAATTCGCCTTTGCGGTCAACGTATTCTTCGTAAACTTTTTCACGTATTGCCTCGCGGACCTTCTGGACAAGTATTTGTTTTGCAGTCTGAGCGGCGATGCGGCCCATGTCCTCGCGGTTTAGCGGTATTAAAAGCATGTCGCCAACTTCGACCTCATCACCTGCCATTTCCTGGGCATCTGTGAGTGAAAGTTCGGTCAGCGGGTCCTCAACGTTTTCTACAACGGTCTTTTCCGCCGAAACCTCTAGGTCTTGTTCTTCGGCATTCCATTCAACTTGAACGCTGTCACCCGTCTTAGCCTTAAACTGTTTGCGGGCAGCGGCGCGCACGGCGTCCTTCATCGCCTCGATCACCATATCGCGATCGAGTCCCTGTTCGGTGCATAAGATCTCTATACTCTGTCCGATGGACGATAATGCTGATGCTGTCATAACTTCCCTACACTCAATTGTTTACACATAATGTTTAGCTGGCCTTCGACCCAAATTCCTTTGAAAGATCGATCTTCAAATTTGCCTTATCGACGTCGGAATAATCAAATGTCATTTTCCCACGCGTCCGGTCTTCAAAACTTATCTTGCCGCCGTTAACTTTATTTATCGTTCCGACAAAAGTCTTTTGCCCGTCGATGTCAGTTTTCAATTTCACCTTTGCCAAATGGCCGGTAAATTTAGCAAAATCTGCCAGCGAATAAAGCTGACGTTCGATGCCGGGCGACGAAACCTCGAGCACATACCGCGATGGGATAAAATCCTCAGCGTCAAGTATTTCCTCGATGCCGCGTGAAACGAGCGAACAATCGTCAAGAGTCACTCCGCCGTCTTTGTCAATATATATCCGCAGAACCGCATCGCGTTTCGTGCCTGCGACCTCGATATGAACAAGCTCGATGCCGCTCGCCCCGGCGACCTGTACGGCGATCTTCTCAATTCGTTCGGTTATCAAATGCTTGTCCATTATTCTTCCACGCAAAATAAAAAGTGGGTGCGAAACCCACTTCTACGTGTTCCAGCTCTAGCCAGCAAAGAATATATTACCAGAACTAACAAAAAATGCAAAGCCCAAACGGTTGTTGGTATTGGTATGACCAAAACTCACTTCGTATGACCAAATGACAAAGTGTATGACCAAAACAGCACTTCGCCGGACCCACGGGACACATTTCCTGACCGCGTCCCACACCGTTTTTGAGCCCGACTCGCTTCAACCCGCAACGCCAGCGTCGCTGAGATCTTCGCTTCGACTAGCGCTAACCTCATCACCCGAATTCTCTGTTTCTCCCCCTTCAATTGCATCAACGGCATCAAGCTACTTCAAGAAACTCTGTTTGCAACTGCGCGCAGAAACGTGCATCGTAGAAAGGCGATCAAATTATGAAAGAAGAATTGATAGAAATGGGCGGCACCGTCGTCGATAAACAACCAAACGCATTTTTTAAAGTACAGATAAACGATACCGACCACATGGTTCTCGCCACCATCTCGGGCAGAATGCGCCGCAACCGCATCCGCATATTGATGGGAGACAAAGTGGACATCGAGCTTTCGCCCTACGATCTGACAAAGGGCCGGATCACCTACCGCCACAAATAAGGGTA